>CAZSQF010000023.1:0-19512 GCA_964608935.1 uncultured Actinomycetota bacterium
CGTCGGTGCTGCTCGTCGACGAGGTCGACCGGGCCGACGACGAGTTCGAGGCGTTGCTGCTCGAGGTGCTGAGCGAGTTCTCGATCACGGTGCCCGAGCTCGGGCCGGTGCGCGCCGAGACGCCGCCGATCGTCGTGCTCACCTCGAACCGGACGCGCGAGGTCCATGACGCGCTCAAGCGCCGCTGCTACTACCACTGGGTCGACCATCCCTCGTTCGAACGCGAGGTCCGCATCGTGCGCACGCGGCTGCCCGGCGTCGGCGAGCGGCTCGCCCGGGAGGTCGTCGGCGCCGTCCACACCCTGCGCGAGCAGGATCTGCTCAAGCCCCCTGGAGTCGCCGAGACCCTCGACTGGACCGAGGCGCTGGTCGCTCTCGGGGCCGACCACCTCGACGCCGACCGGGCGGCCGCGACGCTCGGGTCGGTGCTGAAGTTCCGCGAGGACCAGCAGCGCGCCCACGAGATCGACCTCGGGCGCGTGGTCGCGCGAGCTGCCGCCGGAGCGTGAGCGTGCCCGCCGCCCACGATCTGACGGGCTCGGCGGTGGGGTTCGCCCGGACCCTGCGGTCGGCCGGGGTCGATGCGACCCCGGACCGGGTCCACGCCTTCGTCGCCGCGCTCGACCGGCTCGACGCCGCGTCACGCGCCGACGTGTACTGGGCGGGACGGGTCACGCTGTGCTCCGATCCGGACGACCTCGAGCGCTACGACCGTGTCTTCGACGCGTTCTTCAGCGGTGCGACGACCACCGCCGCGGGTCGGGTGCGTCGCGACATCCGTGTCGTGGCCGAGCCACTCGCGACGTCGCCACCGACCGCGAGCTCGGAGGACGGTCCCGAGCTGACCCTGACGGTCCGTGAGGCCTCCCCCGCCGAGACGCTGCGCCACCGCGACGTCACCCTGCTCACCGACGAGGAACGACACGAGCTGAACCGGTTGCTGGCGGCCTTCACGCTGCCCGGCGAATCCCGCCGCACCCGGCGTCGCCGCCCGGCCCGCCGCGGTCACGTCGACCGCCGCCGCACGGTGCGTCGGATGCTCGCCGCCGGCGGTGAGCCGGGCCAGCTGCGCTACGAAGCGCCCCGCCCACGGCCGCGACGGGTCGTGCTGCTCGTCGACATCAGCGGCTCGATGGGTGGCTACGCCGACGTGTTGCTGCGCTTCGCCCACGCCGCCGCCCGCCGGCACGCCGGCCCGACGGAGGTGTTCACGCTCGGGACGCGACTCACTCGCATCACCGACGCCATGCGTCACCGCGACCCCGACACCGCCATGCGGGCCGTGTCCGAGGCGATCCCGGACTGGTCCGGGGGGACCCGGCTCGGCGAGACCCTGCGCGCCTTCCTCGACCGGTGGGGCCAGCGGGGCGTCGCGCGGGGCGCCGTGGTCGTGGTGCTGTCGGACGGTTGGGAGACCGGGGACGTCGACGCCCTCGCCGGCCAGGTCGAGCGGCTCCACCGGCTGGCCCACCGGGTGGTGTGGGCCAACCCCCGCGCCGGCCAGCCCGGGTTCGAGCCCACCGCCGCCGGCATGGCCGCGGCCCTGCCGTACTGCGACCAGCTCGTGGAAGGGCATTCACTGGCCGCGTTGGAGCGTCTTGCGGCCGTTGTCGTCGGTGCCGGCAGCGAGACCGGGCGCGCCGGCGAGCTTCGCCGTACCGTGGTGGCCCGGTCCCGCTCGTGAAGGAGCCGTCAAGTGCGTGAGGAGCTGTCCACGCTGCGGCGCTGGCAGGCCGCCGGTGCCCGCATCGCCGTGGCGTCGGTCGTGTCGACCAGCCAGAGCGCACCCCGGCAGCCCGGCGCCACGCTCGGGCTGCATCCCGACGGCGAGGTCGTCGGCAGCGTCTCCGGCGGCTGCGTCGAGGGGGCGGTCGTCGAGGTCGGCACCGAGGTACTCGAGACGGGCGTGCCGAAGCGCGTCTCGTACGGCATCTCCGACGACGAGGCCTTCGCGGTCGGGCTCACCTGCGGCGGGACCATCGACGTCTTCGTCCGCCCGGTCGACCGGGACGTCCTCGACCTCGACGACCTCGCCGGCCGGATCGAGCGCGAGGACCCGATCGCCGTCGCCACGGTCGTCGAGCATCCCGGCGCCGCCGACGCCATGGGGCGGTCGATCGTGGTCACCCCCGACGCGGTCGACGGGTCGAGCGGCAACGGCGACCTCGACCACGCCATCGTCGAGGGCGCCCGCGGCATGCTCGCCCAGGGCGCCACCGGTTTGCGCCACTACGGCCCGAACGGCGAGCGCCGGATGGACGACGTCACGGTCTTCGTCGAGTCGTTCGCCCCACGCCCGCGCATGATCGTGTTCGGGGCGATCGACTTCGCCGCGGCGGTCGCCTCGATCGGGCGCTTCCTCGGGTTCCACGTCACGGTCTGCGACGCCCGCGCCCGGTTCGCGACGGCGGCGCGCTTCCCCGACGCCGACGAGGTCGTCGTCGACTGGCCGCACCGCTACCTCACGTCCACCGACGTCGACGAGCGCACGGTGATCTGCGTGCTCACCCACGACCCCAAGTTCGATGTGCCCGTGCTCGAGGTCGCGCTCACCACCGACGCGGCCTACATCGGCGTCATGGGCAGCCGGCGCACCGACGACGATCGGCTCGAGCGCCTGCGCGAGGCCGGGGTCGACGAGGACGCGCTGTCCCGGCTGCGGTCGCCCATCGGGCTCGACCTCGGTGCCCGCACGCCGCAGGAGACAGCCGTGTCGATCGCTGCCGAGCTGGTGGTCGAGCGGCACGGCGGCAGCGGCCGGCCGCTCAAGGACACCCAGGGCCCGATCCACCGGCCGGATCGCAAGCCCGACCCCGTCGGCGCCTGACACCCGACCACGACGAACCAACCCACCGTCTCGAACCCGGAGGACCCCCGTGGAGTTCACGAACGAGTTCCGTGTCCCCGCGGACGTCGACACGACGTTCGCCACCCTCGTCGACCTGGAGAAGGTCGCGCCCTGCATGCCGGGCGCGACCCTTGAGGAGGTGGACGGGGACACCTACACCGGCCGCATGAAGGTCAAGGTCGGTCCGATCCAGGTCAACTACCGCGGCACCGCGCAGGTGACCGAGGTCGACGACGACGCGCACCGCGCGTCGATCCGGGCCACCGGCAAGGAGACGCGGGGGTCGGGCACCGCCGAGGCCAACGTCACGGCGTCGCTGCGCGAGGAGGGCGGCGAGACGGTGGTCACCGTCGTGAGCGACATCAACGTGACGGGCAAGCCGGCCCAGTTCGGCCGCGGGGTGATGGCCGATGTGGGGGAGAAGATCATCGGGCAGTTCTCGCAGCGGCTCGAGGCGATGCTGCGGGAGGAGCCGTCGGGAGACGGCGCCAGTGCGAGCGCCGACGGCCAGGCCGGGTCCTCGGCGTCGGCAAGCGGTCAGGGTGGCGACGCGCCCGCCACGAGCGAGGCCGGTGATCCCGAGCCGGCACCGACCGGCCCACGGAAGATCGCCCAGGACCCGTCACGGGAGGATGACGCGCTAGACCTGATGGAGGTCGCGGGTGCCGCGACGCTGAAGCGGGTGGCCCCGATCGTCGCCGGGCTGATCTTGATCGTCGGGGTGATCTGGTGGATGCGGGGGCGCTGAGCGCAGCTGCGGCGCTGCGGCGGTCGCGTCAGCTGGGTACGCCGTCCTCGCCGTGACCGGCCGGGTGGTGCCGGGTGTCGCCGCCGGCCAGGTCGACCGCGTGCGGGAGCACGCCGAGGATCGCCGCCAGGCTCTCGGTCGCACCGCGGGGGCTCCCGGGCAGGTCGATGATCAGCGTCGTCCCGCGCAGCCCACACACGCCACGGGACAGGTCGGCCATCGGGGTCGCGGACCGACCGGCCGCGCGCATCGCCTCGGCCAGGCCGGGGGTGGGCCGCTCGACGACGTCCTCGGTCGCCTCGGGGGTGACGTCGCGGGGGCCGAACCCGGTCCCACCGGTGATCGCGACGACCGCGACCCGGTCCTCGTCCGCCAGGTCGCGCAGGAGCGCCGCGATCCGCGCCCGTTCGTCGGGAACCACCTCGCGACGCGTGACCACGAAGCCGGCGTCGGCCAGCAGGTCCGCTACTGCGGTGCCCGATTCGTCGTCGCGGTGACCGGAGGCGACACCGTCGCTGGCGGTCACGACCGCCGCGGTCCGGGGTCGCGACCCTCGACCGGGCCCGCCCGGGGCCGAGGTGGCGGACTCGGACACGTGCAGGCCTCCGATGCGGGGTCGAGCGAGCAGCCTACGGGGCGGGTCGTCGCGGTGGTGCTCGCCGCCGGCGCCGCCGAGCGGTTCGGCGCGACCAAGCAGCTCGTCGAGGTGGGCGGACGACCGCTCGTCGCTCACGCGGTCGCGACCGCGCACGCCGGCGGGGCCGACCACGTGGTGGTCGTGGTCGGCCACGACGCCGACGTCGTCGGTCGGGCGGCCGGCCGGGGCGGTCCGGTCGAGGTCGTGGTCAACCCGGCCTATCGCGACGGCCAGGCCACGTCCCTGGCGGCCGGGATCGACGCCGCCCAGCGGCGCTCGGGCGACGTCGCCGTCATCCTCCTCGCGGACCAGCCCGGCATCGACGCCGACGCCGTCCGAGCGGTGATCGCGGCCGTGGATGCCGGTGCCACGGCCGCGCGACTGCGCTACCAGGACGGGCCGGGCCATCCGGTGGCGTTCGCGCGAGCGGTGTGGCCCCGGCTGAGCGAGATCCGGGGCGATCAGGGTGCCCGCGACCTGTTCGCCGAGCTCCACACGGTCGAGGTGGCCTGGTCGGGGCCGGTCCCCGCCGACGTCGATACGCCAGGCGACCTGCCCGGCGACCCATCGGGTCGCTGACGGCCCACGACGGCGTGCGCTCTGTGGGTTGGCTCGTCGGTAGGATCCGCCCGTGGCCCACGATCCTGCCAGAGGCGGACGCTTGAGCATCGACGGACCCACCAGCCTGCGCTCGGGCAAGGTGCGCGACCTCTACGACATCGACGACGACCACCTGTTGCTCGTCGCCTCGGACCGCGTCTCGACCTTCGACGTGGTCCACCCCACTCCGATCCCGGACAAGGGCCGTGTACTGACCGGCCTGGCTGCCTTCTGGTTCGACCGACTCGGCGAGGTCGTGCCCCACCACCTCGTGTCGACCTCCGTCGACGACCTCCCCGACGCGTTCCGAGCCCACGCGGACGAGCTGCGTGGCCGGTGCATGCTGGCCCGCAAGGTCGACATCGTGCCGTTCGAGTGCGTGGTGCGCGGCTACCTGGTCGGATCCGGCTGGCAGGAGTACCAGCGCGACGGCACGGTGTGCGGCATCCCCTTGCAGGTCGGTCTCGTCGAGGCCGACGTCCTGCCCGAGCCGATCTTCACCCCCGCCACCAAGGCCGAGGAGGGCGAGCACGACGAGAACGTGTCGTTCCAGGTCATGGCCGACGCGATCGGTGAGGACCTGGCGTCCCGGTTGCGGGAGGTGTCGCTCGAGCTCTACGCCGCCGGCGCCGCCCACGCCACCGAATGCGGCATCATCCTGGCCGACACGAAGTTCGAGTTCGGGATGCTCGACGGTGAGGTCGTGCTCGCCGACGAGGTGCTGACCCCGGATTCGTCGCGCTACTGGCCTGCGGACGCATGGTCACCGGGTACCACACCGCCGAGCTTCGACAAGCAGTTCGTGCGCGACTTCGCGACCTCGACCGGCTGGGACAAGACCCCGCCGGCGCCCGAGCTGCCCGAACAGGTCGTCGCCGCGACCCGGGAGAAATACGTCGAGGCCTATGAGCGGCTGACCGGCGAACCGTTCGAGACCTGGCTGGCACACCGGTGAGCCACCCCCGGCGGTCTGCCGGGTCCGATCACGCGAAGGCGTTCTCGACCCCGGAGTCGCGGACGAACAAGCAGGGTGCACCCAGGCGCTCGCGACCTCTCACGCAGGTAGTCCTCGGCCGGTTCGGCGTCGTGGCGGTTGTGGACCGCGGTCACCAGGGCCAGCTCCGCGTCCCAGGAGCGGACCAGCAGGTACGCCAGGAGCAGTGCCAGCTCGGAGTGAGGCAGGTGGGTGCCCACGCGCCAGCTCGGTCCCTGGGCCCGGACCCACAGCGCGATGACGGCCTCGCCGGCCTCGACCTTGGTCGTGCTCGGATCGAGGCCGGCCTCCTCCAGGCCCTCCCGGAGCTGCGCGATGTCGTCGCCCAACGACTCGTCGACCTCGTCGGGGCCTCGGCGGTCTCGACCCGCCACCAGGACGCGGCCGGGGTGACCCGGTGCGCAGCCAGCGCCTGCAGGATCCGGGGGGGGGGACTCACCAGGGACGCCAGCGCGGAGGAGAAGGTCGCCCGCCAGCAGCCCGGCGAGCACCGCCGGCGCCCACGCGGAGCGGTCCACGATCGCGATGTCGATGGCCAACGGCGGATGGCCAGGGAAGATCGCGAGCCACGGGTCGCGGAACCCGAACACGTAGAGCACGATGACCAGGCTCTGCGAGAGGGGGCACGAAAAGCCGGCGCGATCCTCAGCCCAGCGTCAACGAGCGTCCGCCGGCCATCGCCTCGACGATCTCGGCGGCACCGACGATACGTGCGCCGTCGATCAAGCCGTCGGCGGTGATGCTGCGCTTCGTGGCACAGGCGCTGCACACCCACAGCTGCCCACCGCTGTCGAGCAGCTGCCGAACGAGGTCCCCGAGGGCAGGCAACCCGTCCGCCTCGATGCGGTCGGCGACGCCCGGCACCCCGAGCCATGCCGCCTCGACCGTGCACACCACGACTGGATGGTGACCGCTGACGGCGGCCGTCACCGCCGGGATGAACGGGACGGTCGCCCGTTCGGGATCGTCCTCCCCGTGCGAACAGGGAAACAGCAACAGATCGTCCACGATCGGCTCCGGTCCGGGAACCGGTCAGGATAGAGCGCCCGCGTCGGGCCCCCGGTGAGGGACGTGATCCTGCGGCCCGGCCCATCCGGTTGCGGGTCTCCCTCGAAGCACAGGTGGACATCATCCCAACCCGTGTGGAGGAAGACTCATGAACAGCAAGCTCATCGTGGCGGCCATGACCGCCCTGATGGTCCTGGCGCCGGCGGCGGCGTTCGCCGACGACCACGAATCGATCGTCCGGGTCGTCCACGCCGTCGACGGTGTCGACGTGGACGTCTGGATCAACGGCGATCCTGCGCTCGAGGACTTCTCGCCGCGCGACGTCGCCGGCCCGCTCACCCTCGCTCCCGGCGACTACGACATCGAGGTCTATCCGACCGGCTCCGACCCCGACGAGACCGATCCCGCCATCACGCTGGCTGCGGCCCTCGAGGGCGGCGAGAATCTCACCCTCGTGGCACACCGGACCGCAGGCGGGGACATCGCGTCGCAGCTGGCCGCCTTCCCGACCGACGTCAGCGGCATCGATTGCGACACCGCGCGGATCGAGGTCCGGCACACCGCAGCCGCCGGCGCGGTCACGCTCTCGACCGGGGACGCCGAGCTCGGTGAGATCGCCCTCGGAGAGGTGTTCGCTGCCGACGTCGACAGCGGTGAGCTGCCCGTGACCGTCACGCTCGGCGACGGAACCGAGCTGCTCGACACCACGCTCGACCTCGCCGACGGCAGCTACACCATCCTGCACGCCTACCTCGACGGTGGTGGCTTCGATGTCATCCCGGTGGCGATCGATGGCCTCAGCGTGTGCGACGAGGACGGCGAGCAGGTCCACACCGTCCCGGCGGGTGACGCGGGTCTCGCGGCCCCCGGAATGCCCGAATGGGTGCTCGGCCTGATGGCGCTCGGTGCCGCCGGGGTGGTCGTGCCTGCTCTGGCGGCCGCCCGACGGCGCTCCTAGGTCGCCAGATGTCGCGTCCGTTCAGGATCGTGAGCCGGCTGTCGGCCGCGGTACTGGTGGTCGGTGCCCCACTCTCGTGGTGGGGCACCCTGCCGCCAGCCGACGTCGGGAGCCTGCCGCCCGCGCAGGCCGCGGCGGCGCCCGACCTCCCCGACGTCGAGGTGACCTCGCCGACCCTCGAGACCCTCGGCCTGACGGCTCCTCCTGCCCCCGTCGAGCTCCGCATCCCCGCCATCGGGGTCGCAGCCGAGATCGTCAGGGTCGGGCAGGCTGAGCCCGGGGTGATGGAGGTGCCCTCAGACGTTTCCACCGTCGGGTGGTACCAGCCGGGAGTGGCGCCGGGACGACCCGGCTCAGCGGTCATCGCCGGCCACGTCGACTCCCGTCACCAGGGCCGCGGGGCGTTCTTCGACCTGCAACGCACGGGCGTCGACGACCTGATCGAGATCGTGGACGACGAGGGCGTGACCCGCACCTGGCGTGTGGTGGCACGTCACGCGTACGGCAAGAACGACCTGCCGGCCACCGAGCTGTTCTCCCGGGACGGCGAGCCGCGGCTGACGCTCATCACCTGCGGTGGCCCCTTCGACGCGGCGGCAGGCAGCTACGAGCACAACATCGTCGTGGTCGCGGTGCCCGCGTGAGTGCACCGGTGCTCGGTCAGCGCGAGATGGTGCGATGGTCGATGGATCGGACCGCTCCGCTGGCGTCGATCTCCCACACCTCCATCTGCACGGCATCCGGCTCGCCGTTGCCGGTGGCGGTCTCGGTGAGGACGATCCCGGACCGGGCCTGGTAGGCGATGTCGTCGCCGGTCGCGATCAGCTCGAGGCAGGCCGCGGGTTCGTCGCACGCCTCGCCGGCGCTTGTGACGTCCAGGATCCGTTCCGCGAAATCCTGACCGGCGTCGATCCCGGCGAGTTGTGCGGCGAGACCGATGATGATCGCGCAGTCGTAGGCCTGGGCAGCGAACGGCGCGTCGTCACGGCCGGTTTCGTCCCGGAAGCGCTCCAGGAAGTCCGCGTCGGCCTCGAACTGGGGCGCGGTGCCACGAAGCCCGTCGAGGATCGAGGGGTCACCGGGATCGACCTGCCCGGCGAGCTCGTCGGACCGCAGCCCCTCGGTCCCGTACGTCGGGAAGTTGGGTGGCGACAGCCCCGCGGTGGCCAACCCGTCGAGGATTCGTGCCGCCTCGTCGAACGCGATGATGATCACCGCATCGGCGGCGCTGTCGATGACGTCGTTGACGGCTTCCTGGATGTCGTCGTCCGGGGCGAGCGTGCGGGCCGTGGCAAGCTCCTGCCCGGTGGCGCCCATGGCGGCCTCGGCGGCCTCGAGGACGCCTCGGCCGTAGGCATCCGCCGTGGCGAGGATGGCCGGGCGGAGGTGACCGTCCTCGGCCACCATCTGGGCGAGGGCGGCTCCCTGGAGCCCGGCGCTCGCCACCGTGCGGAAGAAGAGGCCGTTGAAGTCCCCGGTGGTGAAGGCGGGCGACGTGCTCGACGCGGAGCACTGGACGACACCGGCCGCCGACGTCGCCTGGGCGACAGCCAACGATCCGGCCGTGGTGCTCGAGCCGATGACGGCGTTCACCCCGTCACCGATGAGGTTCTGGGCCGCGACCGCGGCGTGTGCGGGATCCTCCGTCTCGTCCGCCCCGAGCAGCACGACGGGGTTGCCCAGGACGCCGCCGGCGGCGTTCAGGTCCCCGACGGCCAGCTCGATCGCGTCGATCTGTGCCCCCCCGATGTCCGCGAACGGGCCCGACTCGGGGAGGACGTACCCGAGGCTGAGGACCCCGTCGCCTTCTTGCGCCGGCAGCGGCTCGTCGGGCGAGGAGTCGTCCTGCTCCCCGTCAGTGGGGAGGTCGTCGGGCGGTGCCGGCTGACTCTCGCACCCGGTGGCCGCACCGGCAACGATCAGGGCGAGAAGGAGGGATCTGGCCGGCGCGGCTACCATCGACCCTCCTCGCACCGCTGTCAGCCCGGCCCAGCGTGCAACCGGGCCGCGTCGCGCTTCGCGCACACTCGGCTGGTCAACCTCCTACAGAACTAGTAGCGTACCGTTCAAGCCGTGGCACACGATCGTGCCGCGGCGAGGCCACGCGTCGACCGCCATGTGCGCGGCGAGTGTGCGAAACCAACCCAGGTATGGGAGGGGAGTTCATGAAGCGAACACTATGGCTGCGCCTGCTAGCCGTCATGACGGCTCTTGCGCTGATCGCGGCCGCGTGTGGGCCGGCTGACGACGAACCGGAGGCCGAGCCCGACCCCGAGCCCGATGAGGAGCCCGATGAGGAGCCTGACGAGCCCGACGAGCCAGACATGGCCGAAGGGCTGGTCCTCGGCTACATCCTGCCCGAATCGGGACCGCTCGCCTTCCTCGGACCTCCGCAGATCCAGGCGGTCGAGATGGCGGTCGAGGACGTCAACGCCGCAGGCGGCGTGCTCGGCAACGACGTGACGCTGCTGCCCGGTGACGAGGCCGGTGACGAAGCGGTCGCGCGTGAGACGGCCGAGCGGCTGATCGCCGAAGGTGTCAACGCGGTCGTCGGCGCCGCGGCGTCGGGGATGTCGCTCGCGTTCATCGACGCGCTGCACGACAACCAGATCGTCCAGTGCTCGGGTTCGAACACCTCACCGGCGTTCAGCGACCACGAATCCAACGCCTTCTACTTCCGTACCGCTCCTCCCGATGACGGCCAGGGCCCGATCATGGCCGAGCTCATCATCGGTGATGGGTACACCACCGCTGCCGTGATGGCGCGCGCGGACGACTACGGCCGCAACCTGCTCGAGCTGACCGCACAGAACCTCGAGGCCCAGGGCGCCACGGTGACCGCCGAGGTCGTCTACGACCCCGAGGCGCCGACCTTCGACGCCGAGGTCGCCGAAGCGATCGCTGACGACCCGGACGCGGTCGTGGTGGTCGGCTTCGACGAGGGCTGGCAGGTCATCGGCGCACTGGTCGAGGCCGGGTACGACCCGAGCCAGCTCTACGGTGCGGACGGCATGAAGTCGAACGACGGCTGGGAGTTCGTCGACCCGGACAACCCCGACGTCGTGACCGGGATGAAGGGCACGGCGCCGAGCGCGTCGGTCGAGTTCAACGAGCGACTGGTCGAGCGGCTTCCCGACGACAACGCGATCTTCGGTGGGCAGGCCTACGACTGCGCCATCGCGATTGCGCTGGCGGCCGAGGCAGCCGGCACGACCGACCCCGCGGTGTTCGTTGACTTCATGGTCCAGGTCGTCACCGACGGCACCGAGTGCACCTCCTTCGCCGAGTGCAAGGAGCTGCTCGAGGCTGGTGAGGACATCGACTACAACGGCGCGTCCGGCGGTATCGGCTGGACGGGACCAGGTGCTGACCCGGCGTCCGTCACCTACGAGGTGTGGGAGGTCGTCGAGGAAGGCCGAGTGGTGCAGATCGCCGCACAGGACGTCGAGCTGTAACCCACCCGTCACATGAGCGAGGGGCCCGGCGACATGCCGGGCCCCTCCTCTATTGGTTGGTCCAGGGATCGCAGCGTCGAGTCACGCCCCGGCGATCAGTCAGTCGACCTTGGCCAGCGTGCCGAGGTAGAGGTCGATCACCTTGGGGTCGTGGAGCAGCTCGTCCCCCGTCCCCGTGTAGGCGTTCTGGCCCTGGTCGAGCACGTAGCCGCGATGGCAGATCTGCAGGCAGCGGCGGGCGTTCTGCTCGACCATCACGATCGACACGCCGGTCTCGTTGATCTGACGCACGCGGTGGAAGACCTCGTCCTGGTTGGCGGGCGACAGCCCTGCGGAGGGCTCGTCGAGCAGCAGCACCGTCGGGTCCATCATCAGCGCTCGACCCATCGCCAGCATTTGGCGCTCGCCGCCGGACAGCGACCCGGCTCGCTGCTTGCGTCGGTCCGCGAGCAGCGGGAACAGCTCCGCGATCGCGGCGTAGCGCTTGTCCCAGTCGCGCGGGGTGAGGAACAGCCCCATCTCGAGGTTCTCCTCGACGGTGAGGCGCGGGAAGATGTTCTCGGTCTGGGGGACGTAGCCGATGCCCATCGCCACGAGCTCGTGCGCGGGCCGGTCGGTGATGTCCTCATCCCGCAGCTTCACCGTCCCGGACCGGACCGGCACGAGCCCGAAGATCGTCTTCACGAGGGTGGACTTGCCCGCCCCGTTGGGCCCGATGACGCCGATCAGCTCGCCTTCGGCGAGCTCGAGGTTGCAGCCGCCCAGGATGTCGACGCCGGGCAGGTAGCCCGCGACGATCTCCTGCGCTGTGAGGATGGGCACGTCCGACATCAGGTCCCTCCCTCGGTGTCGGCGCCGCCGGCCTCGTCCGTCGGCTTGCCACGGCCGGGCTCGTCGTGCTCGGCGCCGAGGTAGGCATCGATCACCGCCCGGTTGTTCCCGATCGCCTCCGGTGGCCCTTCGGCGATGATCCGTCCTTCGGCCATGCACACGACCCAGTCGCTGATACCCATCACGACGTCCATGTCGTGCTCGACGAACACGACGGTCATGCCCGAGTCCTTCAGCGCGGTGATGTGCTCCAACAGCGACTGTGTCAGCACCGGGTTCACGCCGGCCATCGGCTCGTCGAGCATCACCATCGCCGGTTCGACCATGAGCGCGCGGGCCATCTCGAGCAGCTTGCGTTGTCCACCCGAGAGCTCGCCCGCGTACTCGTCGCGCATGTGATCCAGCTTGAAGCGTGCGAGCAGTTCCTCCGCGCGCTCGCGGATCGCGTCCTCCTGCGCGTGCCAGCCGGGCAGGATCGCGCGGAAGAAGTTCTCGCCGCGCTGGCCGGTGGCGCCGAGCAGCATGTTGTCGATCACGCGCATGCGCGACAGCGCCTTGGTCAGCTGGAAGGTGCGCACCATGCCCCGTCGTGCGACCTTGTGGGACGGTAGGCGGCTCACGTCGCGCCCGTCGAAGGTCCAGCTGCCGCGCTGCGGCTGGTCGAACCCCGTGAGCACGTTGAACAGCGTGGTCTTGCCGGCACCGTTGGGACCGATCAGCGCGGTGATCAGGCCGCGTTGCACCTCGAGGTGCTCCACGTCGACCGCGGTGAGGCCACCGAAGGCCCGCATGACGTCGTCGACGACGAGGATCGGGTCGGGCTTGGCAACCCCCGGCTCGGGGGCCACGCCCGCCAGGGGACCGGTGGTCGTGTCAGAGGCCAAGGGAGATCTCCCGTTTCGACCCGAACATGCCCTGTGGGCGGAAGATCATCAACAGCATCAGGCCGAGCCCGACGAGGGCGAAGCGCATCGCCGCGATGGCGTCGGCACTTGCGAGGACCCCCGGGAGCAGGTCGGCCGACGCCGCCTGGCGCATGAAGGAGTCGGTGCCGCTGACCAGGAACCAGAAGATGATCGCGCCGACGATCGGTCCCACGGTGGACGCCGCACCCCCGAGGATCAGGATCGTGTACGCGAAGAAGGTCACCTGCGGCAGGAAGCTGTCCACGTTCGCCGAGTTCGACGCCGATACGAACATGATCCCGGCGACCCCGCCGATCAGTCCCCCGAGCAGCACGCTCTGCATCTTGTACGAGAACACGTCCTTGCCGAGACTGCGGGCGGCATCCTCGTCCTCACGGATCGATCGGATCACCCGACCCCACGGGCTGCGCATCAGCCGCCAGACGAGCAGGGTCGCCAACAGGACCAGGACCCAGGTCACGATCATCGACCACAGCCGGAGGTGGGTGTAGCTGAACAGCCCGATGCCGTAGCGGCCCCGCGGGATCGGGTTGAGCGCGAAGAAGGTCTCGGCGAAGCCCTGCCGGCCGAACACCCCTCCGGTGAGGTCGGTCGCCGGTCGCGACCGGACGACGAAGCGGATGATCTCGGCGGCGGCGATCGTCGTGATGGCGAAGTAGTCGGCACGCAGGCGCATGGTCGGCAGTCCGAGCAACAGGCTCAGGGCGACCGCCGCGAGCAGACCGACCAGGAGGCCGAGCCAGTAGGAGCCCCCGAAGGTCGTGACCGTGATCGCGAGCCCGTAGCCCCCCACCAGCATGAAGCCCACCTGCCCGAAGTTGAGCAGGCCCGTGTAGCCGTAGTGGACGTTCAGGCCGATCGCGGCCAGCGCGTAGATCGCGGCCTCGGGTCCGAACGCGGACCGGAGGGCGTTGCCGAGGATGACGGTCAGATCCATGCGTCGACCCCCGATGGTGCGAACCCCGGAAGCAGTCCGGGGTCCGGACGCGTGGCGCGTGCGGGCGTAGTCATCCGATCCGTTCCTTGATCCCGAGGATGCCCTGCGGCCGGACCAGCAGGATGACGATGAGGGCGACCAGCGCCCAGACCAGCTTCAGCTCGGAAGAGAACCACAGGACGCTGAGCTCGGTGACGATCCCGACGACGAGGCTGCCGACCATCGCCCCGTAGGCCGTTCCGAGCCCACCCAGGATCACCCCGGCGAACATCAGCAGCAGCAGGCGGAAGCCCATCAGCCAGCTGACGTTCTCCACGGTGCCGAGGAACACACCGCCGGTGGCTGCGAGCGCCGTGCCCATCACCCAGATGAGCAGGATGATCCGCTGGACGTCGATCCCCGACGATTCCGCGAGGTTGCGGTTGTCGGCGACGGCGCGCATGGCCTTGCCGAGCCGGGTTCGTTCGAGCAGCGCCGCGACCCCGAGCAGGATCACGAGCGACAGGGCGAGGATGGTCAGGTCGCGCGGGGTGATCCGTACCGGCCCGATCTCGAGCGGGGTCTGGATCGAATATCCGACGAACTGACGGCTGCGCGACCCGTAGAAGATGATGATGATGTGTCGGATCAGGAACATCAGGCCGATCGAGATGACCAGCATCTGGAGCATCCCGGTCTTGCGGGCACGCAGAGGTCGCCACAGGGTGCGTTCGAGGGAGTACCCGAGCCCTGCCCCGGCGATGATCGCGATGAGCGCCGCCGGCACGAGGTGGATCGTGAACCCGAGGGCTCCCGAGGCGTTGAACAGGAACGCGACCACGGCGCCGAAGGTGACCAGCTCGCCGTGCGAGAAGTTGATCAGGCCCGTGGTTCCGAAGATCAGCGACAACCCGATGGCGGTCATCGCGATGATGAAGCCGAACTTGATGCCGTTGGTGAGGGCCTGCGCGAACCGCTGGCCGAACCCGCGGCCGGCACCGACCTCCCCGCCCAGCGGGAACAGCAGCGTGCGCTCCTGCCCCGGCCGCATCGAGAACTCGAGAGCGGCGCGTTCCGGATCCCTGACGCCGAGGCCCTCCGGCAGCGATTCCTCGAGCAGGTCTGCCCGGTAGTCGCCGGCTCCCGGCAGCGGCATGAACCAGGTGCCGTCGTCCTCGCTGACGGCCTCGCCGATCGGCTCGCCCTCGGCCGTCTCGACGATGATGGTGACGTCGGGAACAGGGTCGCCGTCCTCGTTGGTCAGGGTCCCGCCGACGTACGTCTCGGCCTCTTCCTCCTCGGCCCCGTCGTCGAGCCCGTCGTCGAGCCCGTCGTCCTCGAGCCCGTCGTCGTCGAGCTCGTCCTGTGCGAGGAGCGGCTGATCGGCGGCCGTGTCGTCGAGGTCGCCGGCGAACGCCGACGTAGCGGCGCTCCCGAGCAGCCCGAGGATGGCGAGGGTGAGCACGCAGGCCCGCGCGAGGGTCGTCACCCGGGCTGCCCTCCCGATCGCCGAGTGGAACTCGCGCGGAGTCTAGACGGCCCGTCAGCCGGTGTCCGGTCGTCCCACGGCCATTGCGCGCTGTGCGTATCGGTCCGTCGTCGTCGGTATGGTGGACCCGACCACCCGGCGCCGTGCGCGCGCCCGGTGATACCTCGAGGGCATGATGATCGACCTTGATCCGGAGCTGGTGGCGTGGATCGCCTTGGGCGCGGCCGGTGTCGTGGTGCTGCTGCTCGGTGTGATGGCCGTGCTGGCGCTGCGGCTGCGTCGGCTCCGCCGTGAGCTGTACGCGGCGGTGCACGTCGGCAGCGGCGAGGACGTGCTCGGTGCGCTCGGCCGCCACGACGAAGCGCTTGCCTCGCTGCGTCGCGACCTGACGACGGTGCACACCAACACCGAGCACCTCCGGGAGCTCGCGCGCGGGGCTGTCTCCCGGGTCGGTGTCGTCCGCTACGACGCATTCGGGGACATGGGTGGTGCGCTGTCGTTCTCGGCCGCCCTGCTGGATGAGCGCGGCGACGGCGTCGTCATCTCCGCCATCAACGGGCGGGCCGAGACCCGCTGCTACGCCAAGCCGGTCGTCGAAGGCACCTCCGAGCACAACCTGTCCCGTGAGGAGCTGGCTGCGGTGGCGGCCGCCATCGACGGCCGCCCGGCCTCGGTGATGCCGCCGGACGACCGGCGCCGGCGTCGGCGCGCCTCGTGAGCGATGGGGCGTCGCCCGACGCCGGCCTGGTCGCCTATCTCGGGCCGGCGGGGACCTTCACCGAGACCGCGGCACGGTTGCTGTCGGGCACCGACGACATCGGCCAGCTGTTGGCCTGCGGCGACACGGGCGAGGTCATCCGGGCCGTCGAGGAGGGTCGTGCGGAGCGGGGTGTGATCCCCATCGAGAACACCCTCGAGGGCTCGGTGACCGCGACCCTGGACGCACTGGCGTTCGACACCGACCTGCTGGTCCAGGGCGAGCTGGAGCTGCCGGTCACGCTCGTGGCTGCCGCCACGTCCGGGATCGAGCTCGGCGACGTCACCGAGGTCCACTCCCACCCGGTCGCGCTGTCGGCGTGCCGGCGGTGGCTGTCCCAGAGCCTCGCGGTAGCCGAGCGCGTGCCGGCGACGTCCACCGCGCGTGCCGCGGAGCTGGTCGCTGACCAGGGCGGACCCCGCGCGGCCATCGTCAATCCGCTCGCGGCCGAGCGCTACGGGCTCGACGTGCTGGCGCGCGACATCGCCGACCGTTCCGGCAACTCGACCCGCTTCGTCGTGGTCGGCCACGAGCTGCCCACACCGACCGGCTGGGACAAGACCTCGGTGGTCGTGTTCATCGAGGAGAATCGTCCGGGTGCGCTGTTGCAGCTGCTCGAGATCTTCGCCGAACGGGATCTCAACCTCACCAAGATCGAATCGCGGCCGACCAAGGCCGAGCTCGGTGAGTACTGCTTCTTCCTCGACGTGGAGGGTCACCTCGCCGACGAGCGGGTGGGTGACGGGCTGGCCGCGGTGAAGCGCACCCACCGTGACGTCAAGATCCTGGGGTCCTACCGCCGCTCCGGGGCGCGGCGCACCGACGAGGCCGACCGGATCGCTGCCGACGACGCCGCGTACCGCGAGTCGGCCGAATGGCTGGCCGATTGGCGTCGGCGCATCAGCGACGCCGGCAGTTAGCCTGCGACCATGATCGACCTCCAGCGGTTCCGCGACGACTTCGAGGCGGTCGTGGCCGCGCTCGGTCGGCGGGGCTGGTCGCGCGAGGATCTCGACGTCCTGCGCGAGCTGGACGAGCGGCGTCGGCGCACCATCGCCGAGGTGGATCGGGCCCGCGCCGAGCAGAAGTCGGCCTCCAAGGCGATCGGGCAGGCCGACCCCGACGAGCGTGGCGCGATGATCCAGGCCGCGGCCGAGCTCAAGGACCGCGTCGCCCAGCTCGAGGACGAGCTCGCGCAGGTCGAGCGCGAGCACGGTGACGCGTTCGCCCGCGTCCCCAACCTCCCGGAGCCCGGGGCGCCGGAGGGTGGTGAGGGCGAAGGGGTGGTCCTGCGCACGTTCGGGGTCAGGCCGGACTTCGACTTCGAGCCCCGCGATCACGTGGATCTGCTCGAGCCGGCAGGTGCGCTGGACCTCGAGCGAGGCGCCCGGACCTCGGGGTCACGCTTCGCCTACCTCACCGGGGAGGGCGTGCTGCTCGAGCTCGCGCTCGTCCGGTATGCGCTGGACATCGCCATGGCGCATGGGCATGTCCCCGTGATCCCGCCCGTGCTGGTGCGCGAGGCGGCGATGTACGGCACCGGGTTCCTCCCCACCGACGAGCAGCAGCTGTTCGTCACCCGCGAGGACGAGCTGTATCTGGTCGGCACCTCCGAGGTCCCGCTGGCCGCGATGCACATGGACGAACTGCTCGACGAGACCGACCTCCCGGTGCGCTACGCCGGGTTCTCGCCGTGCTTCCGACGCGAGGCCGGCGCGCACGGCAAGGACACGCGTGTGATCCTGCGCGTGCACCAGTTCGACAAGGTCGAGCTGTTCTCGTTCGTGGCGCCGGATGCCTCGACGGCCGAGCACGAGCGGATCCTGTCAATCGAGGAGGAGATCTTCTCGGGCCTCGACATCCACGCCCAGATCGTCGACATCCCGGTCGGCGACCTCGGTGCATCGGCCGCCCGCAAGTTCGACCTCGAGGCCTGGATGCCGGGGCAGCAGGCGTATCGGGAGATCACCTCCTGCTCGAACACCACCGACTACCAGGCGCGCCGGCTCCGGTGCCGCATCCGGGTCGCCGACGGCGACAACGTGCTCGTCCACACCCTCAACGGCACCGCGCTCGCCGTCCAGCGGGCGATCATCGCGCTCGTCGAGCAGCATCAGCGCGCGGATGGGTCGGTGACGGTGCCCGAGCGGCTCCAGCCCTACCTCGGTCGTGAGGTGCTGTTCGCACGCTGAGCCGGTAGCGGGTCGCGCGCAGGCCGCGCTCGGACCAGTGTGATGCAACCCCGGCCGTGCCTCGCGGGTCCATGTCTCGAAAGAGGTGCTCCCGCCCCGGGTCGCCGTGTTCCAGAGGTTTCTCGCATGTCTCGTTCACGCCTGGCGACAGCGACGGCGCTGACCGCCCTCGTCGTCGTGATCGGTCTCGCCGGCTGCGCCGTGGAGCCGATCGTTCCCGATACGCCTGCTGACCCGGGCCCCGCACCGGTCGGCGACCCGGATCCCGACACGGGCCAGGACGCGGGTGACGGCGTCGTCGCCGAGCCGGGCCCGCTGCACGACTGGGACGACCTCGAGGTCGAGGTCGACCTCCACGACGGGTGGCGGTTGCGGGACTGTGAGGGCGACGCGCCGCTGCGCTGCCTGCACGGCCCGGACGGCGCGCTCCGAGGGGTGGTCGAGCTGATCCGGTTCCCGGAGCACGACGGACTCCAGGGTGCCTACGACGCCGAGGGGGCTGCCGCGGCGCTCGACGAGCTGGTGGCTGAGTTCGACGGCTGGCTCGTCGCCGACCGGGGCGAGGGTTGCCCCGGACACGTCGTGTCGGCCGATGCGCCGGCACAGGTCACGGTGGCCGGAGCCCCGGCCGTGATCCGTGGCCACGTGCTCGTTTCGCCTGAGGGCGAGGCCGTCGAAGGCAGCCTCGTGACCTACATCGCGGACGGCGGCGACCTGGTGCTGATCTCGATCATCGCCACCGCGCCGGGCGCGTGCAGTCACGTGGCAGAGCTGAGCGAGCTGGCCCCGGCAGAGCTCGAAGCGCTGCGGACGGACCTGATCGCGCTCATGGTCGGCGGCTCGATCCCGCAGGGGTGAGCGCGGCCCAGAGCCGCCGGTTCCCGCCCGGCCGAGGGCCGGCCGATAGCCTCTGTCAGACCCTTCTGGGTCCCTTGGAGGGTTGGCAGAGCGGACGATTGCACCGGTCTTGAAAACCGGCGTGCCCCTCGCGGGTACCGAGGGTTCGAATCCCTCACCCTCCGCCAGGCCGGCCGCACCTCGAACAGGGGATCTCCCACGGCACCTGATCCGGACGCCACGGTGAGGTCGGCTGGGGAGACCCGCCGCGACCGGCTCTCCGCGCCGCTGCTGGCCGTGGTGGCCTACCTCGCGG
>CAZSQF010000024.1:0-19333 GCA_964608935.1 uncultured Actinomycetota bacterium
GCCCGGCTCACTCGGCCACGGCACGCCCCGGGGGCGATGAGGTAGTCGAACGATTCGGTGAGCTCGAGCACCTCCTGGCCGCCATACCGGGGACGCATCTGGGCGATGCCGGCGCGCAGCTCGTCGTCGCTGAAGCGGGTCAGCACGGACGTGTAGCAGTGCTCGACCATCTCGATGTAGCGCTCGGTCGGCACCCGGTGCTCGTAGGCGACCAGGTGCGGGTTGACGTGCACGAGCAGGACGATGCCCCCGTCGGACAGCCGGTCGCGCAGGTTGGCGAACGGGTCGACGCCGACGATCGGTCGGCGCAGCGGAAAGAGCTCGAGGCTCGCCCGCGAATAGATCCCGGGGCCGCAGCCGAGATCGACCAGGAGGTCGTCCTCGCCGAGGTCGAGGTGGTCGGCCATCCGACGCGCGTGCGTCGGCACGAAGTCCCGTGACCAGCGCAGCAGCTCGTCGTAGTGCTCGGCGAGCGAGCGGTAGTGCTCCTCGACGAGGCGATCCAGGCCGTTCACCCACCCGGTGCAGACGCTGGCGGTGTCGGCGGCGAGGATGGTTGTTTCCCGTCGGCATGCCGGGGCCGGTAGACGGTGACCGTGAAGGCGGCCGTCACCGTGGCCGGGGTCGGCAGCGCCGCCAGCCCCCGCTCCAGGGCGGTCTCGTCGACGTGCGACGAGGACGGCCCCATGCGCACGAGCCGACGGAGGTCGTCGGGGGCGAGGCGAAGGGTGCTCCGATGGACGCGGCGCTCCTGTCGCTCGAAGTGCCGGCCGAGACCGCGCTCGAGCCGCTCGTCCTTGTCGGCGTCGACGCTCAGCAGCTCGAGGTCCTCGACGAGCTCGGCGAGGTGGTCGTCGGCGGGTGTCACCACCACCAGCACGCCGTCCGGCCGCAGCACCCGCCGGAACTCGTCGCCGTTGCGCGGGGCCAGGACGTTGATCACGAGCGATGCCACGTCGCCGCGGACGGGCCACGGCTGCCAGGTGTCCCACACGACGGCCGCCGCACGGGCGTGGGCCCGCGCCGCCCTCAAGGCCGCGAACTTCGACGCGTCGATCGCGAGCCCGACGGCATCGGGCGCCGCGTCGAGCACGACCGCGAGATGGTGTCCGGGCCCGCTCCCGGCATCGACGATCACGCCGCCGGCGAGGCCGAGCGAGCGCACGATCTCGGCCAGCGCCGCGTCGAGGTGCGCGTAGTGGCCGGCGGCCAGGAACTCCACGCGGGCCCGCACCATCGCCTGGCTGTCACCGGGCGGTCGCGCCGAGGCGCCTGCGAGCAGGTTGACGTACCCCTGGCGCGCGACGTCGAAGGTGTGGCCGGTCGGGCAGTCGAGATGGCCGTCGCCCGGTCGGAGACCGCCGCCACAGGCGGGACACCGCAGCAGATCGGTGGGCACATGCACGTCCTTCACGGGCCTTTCGTCGTTCGCGGGTCGATGCGGGTCGCGTGTGGCGGATCACACCGCCTCGCGTCGGGCCACCTTCGTGTCGTTCAGCACCTGGCGGTCACGGCGCACCTGCCGATCGACGCGGTGGGCCTCGGCGAGCGTCGCTGCAAGCGCCGCCCCTCCGGGCACGGGTTCGGTGAAGGTGCCGTGGGCCTCGACGATCCGCACTCCGGGCCGATCGAGCCATGCGATCAGCAGCGCCACCTCGTCGGCATGTTGCCGTGCCGGGGCGTCGACGGGAACCTCGAGCGGCCGCTCGACGCCCGTGCGCATCACGGTGTCGTCGTCCGCGGGGGCGGCGACCCGTGCCGTTCCGACGAGCCGACCGCGGTGGATGACCACGACCTCGGCATCGTCGCGGTCGGCCCAGACCGCCACCAGCCGGTCGACGCAGCTGATCGCCTCGCGGCGCCGTCCGGCGACCAGCGTCCGCGCCAGGGCATGCAGGCGCGTGCGCGCCTCGCCAGCCTGCTCGAAGCGTCCCTGGCCGGCGAGGTCCAGCATGCGCCGGCGCAGCGACTCCAGCAGGCACGCCGGGTCGGCGATCGCACCCTCGAGGTCCTCGATGACCCGTGCGTACGACGCCGACGACTGGGTGCCGTCGCACGGTGCCCCGCACCGCCCGAGCTGCTTCAGCACGCACGCGGTGTGGTCCTGTGCCCGCCGCAGGCGCGGAGTGCACGACCGCACCGCGAAGCCGTCGTGCAGGGCGGCGACGACCTGCTCTGCGGCCCGGCGCGAGGGCAGCGGGCCGAGCGTCCACCGGTGGCCAGGACCCGGTCTGCGCGCGATCGACAGGCGCGGGAAGGCCTCGCGGGTCAGGGCGACGTACGCCGCCGCCTCCGGACGGTTCGAGCGGCGGTTGTAGCGGGGGCGGTGGAGGTGGATGGCCCGGAGCTCGCGCACCTCCGCCTCGAGCACGGTGGGAGTGGGATCCCAGGCCACGCTCGCGGCCTCGCGCACGAGATCGGCGATCCGTCGGCGGGGATCCTGGCCGAAGTAGGTCCGCAGCCGTGCGCGCAGGTCGGTCGCCTTGCCCACGTAGAGCACCTCACCCCGTGCGTCCAGGAACCGGTAGACCCCCGGCGCCGGCGGCGCGTCGCGGACCATCCCGATCCGGCGGAACGCGCGGTCCGACGTCGAACGCGCCAGATCCCTGAGCTCCTCCACGGTCGTCGCGCCGAGCGTGCCGGCCCGTTCGATGAGACCGTGCAGGACGTCGACGGTGGCACGGGCGTCGGCCAGGGCGCGGTGCTCCGGACGGGTCCGGGCCCGCAGGTGTCGTGCCACGGTCGCGAGCCGGCAGTCGCGGACCTCGTCGCGGAGCAGCCGACGGGCCAGTCGTGCCGTGTCGACCACGACCGGGTCGAAGCGACGCCCCTGCGGTTCGATCTCGGCCCGCAGGAACGCCACGTCGAACCGGGCGTTGTGGGCCACGAGCACCGCGTCACCGAGGAAGCCCAACAGGGCGGGCAGCACGGCGCCGATGGGCGGGGCATCGCGCACCATCGCGTCGGTGATCCCCGTCACGGCGGTGACGGCGGGAGGGATCGCGGTCCCCGGGTGCACGAAGGTCTGGAGCTCGCCCAGCACCTCACCGCCGCGGACCTTGACGGCGCCGACCTCGGTGATGCGGTCGCGGCCGGGGACGAGCCCCGTGGTCTCGAGATCGAGCACCACGAACGTGGTGTCGATCAGCGGTCGCCCGAGCGCGTCGAACCCCAGCTGCTGCGGTGTGACCATGCCACCCCTGTCGGACGTGCGAGCAGTCGAACGCCCGTTCTACCGCAGGGGTGTGACGTCACGGATCGATCGGCCGGCTCCGACGATCAGGCGACGCGGCGGCGCCGGCGCGCCATCTGGCGGCGCTCCTGCTCGGTCGTGCCGCCCCAGACGCCGTAGCGCTCCCCGGTTGCCAGGGCGTGCTCGAGGCACTCCTGCCGGACCGGGCAGCGGCTGCACACGGTCAGCGCCTCGTGGATGCGCGCGTCGTCATGGGCGAAGAACAGGTCGATGTCGGCGTCGCGACAGGCGGCGTCGTCACGCCAGTCGCTGCTCGTCGTCGGGAAGGGTGCGGTCACGCAAACCTCCGTCGGAGGTCGAAGGGGTTGCAAAGGCGGACGGAACTCGTCACGCCGTTCCGCCGCGTCGTCTCGTCAGGTGGCCAGGATGACGGCCGGGGCGCGGTGCCGACACCGACGTCCGTACGGGGCGCCCGGATCCGCCCGAACCGCCCTCGGCGTCACGCTCGCTGGCAGCGGGGGCAGTAGGTGGTGCCGCGCTGCGCGACGACGGTACGGCGCATCGCGGTCCCGCAGCGCCGGCACGGCAGGTCGGCCTGGCCGTAGGCGTCGAGGAAGCTGGCGTAGCCGCCGCTGTCGCCGTTGACCATCTGGTAGTCGCGGAAGCTGGTGCCCTGGCGGTCGATCGCGGCGGTGAGCACCGCACGGATCGCTCCGTGCAGCGCGAGTGCCCGGGTCCGCCCGACGCGACACGACGCCGGGTGGATCCGGGCCCGCCACAGCGCCTCGTCCGCGTAGATGTTGCCGACGCCGGCGACCAGGCGCTGGTCGAGCAGCTTTGCCTTCACCGGTGCGTTGGTCCGTGCCAACGCGGCCGCGAAGGACGCGGCGTCGAACGCGTCGGACAGCGGTTCGGGGCCGAGCCGTGCCAGCGTCGGGATCGAGGGCTCGTACTGCCCGGCGGGCACGACCGAGACGCGCCCGAAGCGGCGCGGATCGCGGAACAGCAGGCTGCGTCCGTCGTCGAGATGGAGGCGGGCCCGGACATGGGTGATCCCGGCGTCCGGGTCCTCGCCCGATCGGTCGACGATGCGGAACGAACCGGTCATCCCGAGGTGCAGCACGAGCTCGAGCGCGTCCCCATCGGCGGTCGGATCGAGCTGGCACACCAGGAACTTCCCCCGCCGTCCGACCGTGAGGATGCGGCGTCCCACGAGCAGGTCGACGTCCGAGAGGCGGGCGTGGGGGTGGGCGTCCCACCAGACGGCGCGGACACGCCGGCCGATCAGCTCGGGGGCGAGCTGGCGGCGGACGGATTCGACCTCGGGGAGCTCGGGCACGACCGGTCAGCCTACTCGCCCCGGCGTGACCGCTGCCCGGGCCCCGTTACGCTGGACGCAGGCGTGTCGACACGTGAGGGCGCCGTGAGTGCTGCTGACCGAGACCGGCGAGCCGACGGTCGCCCCGAACAGGCCCGGCCCCGTGATCGCACCGGTCGCCCCCTGCCGTACGGGACGGCGGACGTCCCGTTGGCGGAGGACCACGATTTCGACACCGTCGAAGAAGCGCTGCAGATCGGCGTCCGGCTGTGGGACGAGCAGCGCTACTTCGAGGCGCACGAGTGCCTCGAAGCGGTGTGGCATGCCGCCCCCGAGCTCGATCGGGACTTCTGGCAGGGGGTGATCCAGGTCGCGGTCGCCGGCGTGCACGCGCAGCGCGGCAACCCCGCGGGCGCCACGGCGCTGCTCGACCGGGCCGGTTCGCGGCTCGAGAGCTACCCCGAGCGCCACCGCGGCGTCGACGTCGCCGCCCTGCGCTCCTTCTGCGCGGAGGCGGCCGAATCGCTGCGGCAAGGGCTCGCGGGACACGACCTGCGCGTTCCGGACTTCCCTGCGAGCTCGGACGGCCCCTGGTTCACCCCCGATCCGTCCCTGCTCGAGCCGCCGTCGCAACCCACCCCCGTTCCCGAGGAGCCGGTCTGGCGCACGCAGGGCCGGCCGCGCCAGCCACGTCAGCGTGGTGACCCCTGATCCGGTGGCTGCCCGGCCATCGTCGTCCCGAGGTGACACCCGTGCCCGACCCGCTGTCCACCGGCCTCGAGCCGGACTCGCGCTTCCGTTGCCGTGCCTGCGGCAACGTCACCCGCTTCGATGTGGTCACCACGGTCCGTGCGCGCCGCTACCACCACTTCGACCTCGGCGGCACCGGCCGGGTCGAGGAGGAGGAGCTGCTCGACCACCGTGTCGAGTCGGTGACCTGTCGTTGGTGTGGGCGCGACGACGCGATCGAGGTCGAGCCCGCACCGGTGGCCGGCGCTGGGTGAGCCACGCCGACCCGTCCGACACCGGCACGCCGCCTCCCTCCACGGCGGCGCTCGAGGGCCTGCCGAGCGACGCCTGGGCGGCGCTCCTGCCGCACGTGCGTGCCGGGCTGCACGACCTCGACCACGCCTCGGTCACCGATCAGGTCGCGCGGCTTCGCGACGCACCGACGGGCCGCCTGGCCGGGGGACGACTGCGGCGTGAGCTGTGTGTGGTGCTGAGCGCCGGGGGACCGGCCTGGCAGGCCGTCCGGGCGCGTCTCGCCGACGAGACGGAGCTCCCCCGCGCGGCACGCCGGCTGCTCAGTACGGCCGAGGACGAGCGTCACGACCCCGACGGCAGCGACGACGGGGCCGCGTCCGGGTCCGACGGGACCGAACGGCAGCGGGAGCGTGTGCGGGCGCTCCGGGAGGAGCGCGACCGGTGGCGTCGTCGCGCCGAGGGGGCCGAGGCGCGCGCCAGCCGCCTCGACCGCCAGGTTGCCGAGCTCGAAGGGGCGCTGGAGGCGGCGCGCAGCGAGCTGGAAGGGCTGCGTGACGAGCTCGCGTCCGCAGCCGAGGAACGCCGGCGGGCGGTGGACCGCGAACGCCGGCGGCACGAGGCCCGGCTCGCCGAGCTGCGCGACGAGGTGTCGAGCCTGCGCCGAGCCGACGACGAACGACGGTCCCGTGCGCAGCGCGACCAGCGGCGCGCCAGCCGTCGCTCGGAGATCAAGACCCCTCGGCCGGCGTCCGAGGCGGCCGCGCCGCGCGTCGCCCCCGGCCGGCCGACCCGACTGCCCGAAGGCGTGGAGGCCGGGACCGCGGAAGCCGTCGCCCTGCTTCTGCACCCGGGACGGCTCGTGCTCGTGGACGGCTACAACCTCACGCGGCAGCACCGTGGCGACCTCGACCTCGAGGCCCAGCGCACCTGGCTGGTGCAGCTGCTGGCCGCCCTGGCCGCCCGGCGCCGCGTGCGCCCCGTGGCCGTGTTCGACGGGACGCGGGCCTCCGGGCAGCGCCCGCGCTCCGGGGCGCGCGAGGTCGAGGTCCGGTTCACGCCGAGCGGCATCACCGCGGACGACGAGCTCGTCCTCGCGGTCGAGGCGACCGACGAACCGGTCGTCGTGGTCACCGACGACCGCGAGCTCGCCGACCGGCTCCGTGCCGGTGGTGCGGACGTGGTCGGCACCCAGCCGTTCCTGTGGGTCGCACGATGAGCCTCGACAGCGCTCGGTCCGATGCGCGCAGGGAGCGGGTCACCCCGTGGGCGGTCGTGGCCGTCGCCCTGGCGCTGGTCGGGGCCGCGCTGTCGATCTGGCGTCCGAGGGCGCCGGCCGTGGGCGGGATCTCGACCGATCTGGCCGACTTCACGCCCTCGGTGCTCGCCGCGGTCGACGCCTACCGTGCCCCGCGGTACGCCATCGTGCTCGCCGCGACCGTCATCGGCGTCGCGGTCCCGGTCCTGGTCGCCGTGTCGCGCAGGGGACGGCGCTGGATCGATCGCGTCGCCGGGCCGGCGGCGAATTCGCCGTTCCGGGCCGGGCTCGTCGCGGCGACCGTCGCGGCCGCGACGTCCGCCGCTGTCCTGCCGCTGTCGGCGTGGGTGCGGATCGTCCACGACGGCCGTTGGGGCTTCCGGACCCAGTCGGCGCTGTCCTGGTTCGGTGACTGGCTGACGGTGTCGGCCATACGTTGGGCGGGATACGCAGTCGGGGCGCTGGTGCTCGTCGTGGCGATCCGGCGCTGGCCGCAGTCGTGGCCCTACCGGCTGACGGTCCTCGGACCGCTGGCCGCCGGCATCGTCGTGATGCTCCACCCGGTGGTGTTCCTCCCGCTGCTCATGCCGATCGAGCCGCTGGCCGACGGCCCCGACCGCGATGTGGTGGAGGAGGTCGTGGCCGCGGCCGGCGAGCCGGACCTCCCGTTGCTGGTCGCAGAGGCCAGCCGACGCACGACCCGCGTCAACGCCCTCGTCACGGGGCTCGGGCCGACCGAGCGGATCGTGCTGTACGACAACCTGCTCGAGCTACCGTCCGAGCGCGTCGCGGCGGTCGTGGCGCACGAGATCGCTCACCACCAGCATCGCGACATCGAACGCGCCGTCGCGCTCGCGCCGACCGCACTCCTGCCCGGACTGCTGCTCCTGCGGCGGCTGCTCGGCAGCGGCCTGGCAGGTCGGCTCGCGCGGCCACGCGGACCCGCCGATCCACGCCTCATCGCCACGGCGATGGCGTTCGCCGCCGTGGCGACGCTGGCGGCCCAGCCGGTCGGAAACCACCTGTCGCGCCAGCTCGAAGCGGCCGCGGACGCCCGCGCGGTCGAGATCACCGGCGATGCCGGCACGGTGGTGCGCCTCACACGGGTCTTCACCGTCCGGGACCTGTCGCCTCCGCACGCCCCCGACGTGTTCCGGTTCCTCTACGCGACCCACCCGAGCGTGCGGGAACGCATCCACCAGGCCGTCGCGCTCGCCGACGATCCGGAGCGGCTGCCCGACCTCGACACGCTGATGTCCGAGGAGGCCGAGTTCGAGCACCCTGCGGTCGAGCAGGGGCCACCGTGAGGGTGCTCTGGCTCACCAACGACCTCCCGCCCCGAACCGGGGGGATCCAGCAGTTCGTCGGCAACCTGCTCGCTTCGGTCCACCCGTCGACCACGGTGGTCGTCGGTCCCGGTGGCGAACCCGACGCGGCGGCCCACGACGCCACGCGGCCCTACCGGACGGTCCGGGCCCGCGGGCGTGTCCTCCCGACGCCGTCGATCCGTCGGCTGACCGTCGCGACCGCGCGCGAGCACCACGCGGACGTCGTCGTCCTCGGGGCGAGCTGGCCGCTCGGCGAGCTCGCTCCGGCCCTGGCACGAGAGCTCGGGGTCCCGGTCGTGGCGCTGACGCATGGCCTCGAGGCCGGGCTGCCCGACGTCGGGCTCGGCGTGCTGGTCCGGCGCGCCACCCGTGGGCTGGCTGCGGTCACCACGATCAGCGACTGGGCCGAGCAGCGGCTGCGTCCGCACGTGCGTGCCGGCCGCATCGAGCGAGTCCCGCCCGGTGTGGACGTGGGCCGATTCACCCCGGCCGTGGACGGCGGGAAGCTGCGGCGGGAGTGGGGTGTGCCACCCGACGCGCCGGTGGTCGGCTGCGTGTCGAGGCTCGTCCGGCGCAAGGGCCAGGACCGCCTCGTCGACGTCTGGTCCGCGGTGCGTCGACGGCATCGCGACGCCTGGCTGGTGCTCGTTGGGGAGGGCCCGCTGGAGCGGACCCTGCGGCGCCGGATCATCGGTCTCGGAGGTGGCTCACAGGTGGTGCTGGCGGGCCGTGTGGGCTGGGACGAGCTGCCCGCCGCCTACGCCGCCTTCGACGTGTTCGCCATGCCGTGCCGCACGCGGCTGGCCGGGATCGACGTCGAGGGGCTCGGCATGGTCTACCTCGAGGCGCAGGCGCGGGGGATCCCCGTCGTGGCCGGCCGGTCGGGTGGTGCCCCCGAGACGGTGCGCGACGGCGTGACCGGCTGCGTGGTCGACGGGCGTGACGGCCAGCAGATCGCCGCGGCGCTCGACCGTTGGCTGTCCGATGCGGGTGCGCGGGGCGCGGCGGGCCGAGCCGGTCGGTCGTGGGTCGAGGAGCGCTGGTCGTGGTCGGCCATCGCGACCACCTTCGCCGCGCTGCTCGACGATGTCGCCGGCTGACCTGGTCGTCACCGGTCGCGGAACTCGAGCGTCACCGCGATCGGCAGGTGGTCGGACGCCTGGGTCCTCGGCACGGACACGTCGCGGCCCAACAGGTCGGGCGAGATCAGCACGTGGTCGATGCGCTCCACCGGGTTCCACGAAGGCCACGTCGCGACCGTGGGAGGCACGATGTTCCGGACGAACGGCTCGAAGGTGGCCAGCTCCGGGGAGTCGGGTTCGGCATTGAGGTCACCGAGGACGACCGTCGGCAGGTTGCGCTCGCGAAGTCTCGCCACGGTCCCGGCGACGGCGCGTGCCTGGGGCAGGCGCGTGTCGCCCTGGACGTCGACGTGCGACAGGTGTGTGCCGACGACGGCCAGTCGCTGTCCCTCCGCGATCTCGATGACGGCGGCGAGCTGGCTCCGGGCCATCGGGGCGGAGCCGCGCGGGAGCCGGTCGATGGCGAGCTCGGACACGGGGTAGCGCGACAGCAACGCGTTGCCCCACACCTCGTCCGCCGCCGGCGCGAAGACGTGCGGCAGCTCGAGCCGGTCCGCGAGCAGCCGCAGGGTGTCGTGACCGCCGGTGAGCAGCCAGCCGCGATCGACCTCGTTCAGCACGACCACGTCGGGTGACTGGGCCGCCAGGGTCGCGGCCTGGGCATCGATCGCGAACCGCCCCTCGACGTCGAAGCCCATGTGGATGTTGTAGAGCACGACGCGGACCGGCTCCTCGGCGGCGGCTCTCGTCGGCGTCACCGTCGTGACCCCGGGTGCCGCCGCCCACACCAGCGCCGCGAGGAGCAGCGTCGCGAGGGCGACCGCGCTGCCCGGCTGGGTCGGCTCGCTCGGCATCGGGCGTCGGGTCTGGCCGACGTAGCCCGCCACCAGCCCGACGACCGCCAGCCCGACGGCTGCCGCGAGCAGGACCGCACGATTCGGGAACGGCAGCACGAGGTCGTAGGCGGCGTAGTAGACGAACACGATGATGCCGTACAGCAGCAGCGCGCCGGCCGCGGCCAGTCCTCGACGGCGCTCGTTCGACGGTGCGGTCGCGTGGGCGGCCGCGGCGACCACCGCCCCGAAGCCAACGGCCACGCCCAGCTGCGCGACCAGGGC
This sequence comes from uncultured Actinomycetota bacterium, assembly GCA_964608935.1. Classification (GTDB taxonomy): domain Bacteria; phylum Actinomycetota; class Nitriliruptoria; order Nitriliruptorales; family Nitriliruptoraceae; genus CAZSQF01. The sequence continues at coordinate 10,279 of CAZSQF010000024.1, forward strand.
CAGCGGCTCGGTCGGGCGCAGCGCGATCGCGCTGCCGATCATGACCAGGGTCGCGCCACCCGCCCCGGTGATGCCCGGGCCGAGCCGCGGCCCCGCGATCGCGACGGCGACGGCCAGTCCATGGGCGGCGACGAGAGCCGCGGCGACCGCGCCGTTGGACCACCCCGACGCCATGGCGGCCCGAGCAGGCACGCCGCTGACGACCCCGAAGAGGACGAGTCCGGGTGCCAGGGCGAGCCAGGGCCAGGCCGGGCCGGCGCCCGGACGCGGGCCGCTCCAGCCGGCTCCGGCGCCGAACCGGACGGCAGCGACAATGACGGCGACGAGCAGGATCGTCACCGCCAGGGTGACCCCCGGTCCGCTGCGCCAGACGAGGTCATGGGTGCCGAGGGCGCCGTGGAGGCCGACCGCGACGGCCAGCCCCGCAAGCACCCCGACGCGGGCCAGGTGCCCGGAGGCCGCACCGGCGGCCAGCGCGACGATCGCGAGGACCCCGCCGACGACCCCGAGGGTCGACAGCACCGCCTGGGGCGTGCCGCCGTCGGTCAGCTGGACCCCGAGACGCCCGAGCACCAGGACGGCCACGCCGGTGAGCCACAGCGCTCGTGGCGGCAGCCGGTCCAGTGCCGCAGCACCGGCGAGCCCGAGGGCGAGGGTGCCGAGCGCGAAGGCCCCCATCACGGCCGCCGGTGTCTCTCCCGCGTCGCCGACGACGAACAGCACGCTCGGCAACCACACGCGGAGGATCTCGACGAACGTCAGCGTGACGAGGGCGGTCGCCGGCAGGCACCAGTCCTGGTCGACCTCGCGTCCGGTCAACCCCACGCTCCGATCGTCGGGGCGGTGATGCTAGAGCCACCGGCTCCGACGGCGTCGCTGGCCCGCTTCGAGGAACCCCAGGGTCGTGCCGGCTACGGTGCGCGCAAGGACACGGCGGCTGCGGTGAGGAGCGTCGGGGTGGAGGCGGTCGTGAGCGTTCCGGGCGCCGAGCCCTGGTCCGCCCAGGGCTCGGGGGCCCGGGCATCCATCGGGGTGGTGGTCATCCACGGGTTCACGGCGAACGCGATCGGGACCCGGCCGCTCGGCCAGCGGCTCGCGGCCGAGGGCTACGCGGTCGAGGTGCCGCTGCTCCCCGGTCACGGTACGAGTCACCGCGATCTGGGGACCACGCGATACGCCGACTGGATCGCGGCGGCCGAGCGTGTGCTCGACCACCTCCGCCGTGGCTGCGACACGGTCGTGATCGTCGGACATTCGACCGGCGGCACCATGGCGCTCGACCTCGCCAGCCGTCGGGTCGATGACGTCGCCGGCGTCGCGGTGGTCAACCCCGTGGTGCTGAGCCCGATGCAGCCGCTCGCCAAGTTCGCCCGGGTGCTCCAGTACGCCGTCCCGTACCTGCCGCGCGACCTGGCGGGCATGCCCTCCGACGACATCGCGCGTCCAGGCGTCGAAGAGGGCGCGTACGGCATCGTGTCCGCCCGGGCGGCGCAGTCGCTGATCGAGGCCCTGCCCCGGGTCCGGTCGCAGCTGCACGCCCTCACCCAGCCGCTGTTGATCGCCTGGTCGCCGGAGGACCACACGGTGGACCCGTCGAGCGCGAGGGCCCTGCCGGATCTCGTCGGCACGTCCGAGATCACCGAGGTGGTGTGTGACCGCTCCTACCACGTGGTCATGCTGGACTACGACGCGCCCAAGCTCGAGGAGGCCTTGGTCGCATTCGTCGGCAAGGTCGCGGGAGTGTGATTCGAGGTGCCCCTCCACGTCGATGACGCGACCCTGGTCCGGGCGCCGGCCAACCTCGTCTGCCGCCGCCTGGTCGACGTGGCCCACTGGCCCGAGTGGTGGCGGGGGACACGGGTCCGCCCGCTACGGCACGGCGACGACACCTGGGCGGTCGAGCTCGCCGGGGCCCCTGCCCGACGGCTGCGGATGACCGTGCGCCTCGGCGAATGGCGGCCAAATGTCGGGTTCGGCATGCTCGTGGCCGGTGACGTCGAGGGGGACGCCGAGTTCTGGCTCGAACCGGCCAACGGCGGCACCGTCGTCCACCATCTGCTGCGAGGCCGTGCCACCCACCGTCCGTCGCGGTCGGTGCTCGGCGACTATCGGCGGGCGGTGCGTCGCGGCCTGTGGGGTGTGAAGGACCTCCTCCAGCTCGAAGCACGGACGTCGGCGGGGCTCGAACCATGAGGTGCCCCGAGTGTGGTGCCCGCAACACCGACGGGGCGGCGTGGTGCACGCAGTGCTTCCACCGGTTCGACGCCGTCGCGGAGCCGGCGCCGCAGGCCTCCGAGCCGATGACCTCCGACGCGGCTGCGCCGGCCGATCCGGTCCCCGGCGGGCCGGAGCGTGGCGCCGCCTCGGATCGCGACGTCCGGGAGCGTGACGGAGTCGTCGAGTGGCGCTGCCCCCGCTGTCACGCCTGGACGGCGCTGGAGGTCGCCGCCTGTGCGGTCTGCGGGACGGCCCGGTCGGGGTTCGGGGTCGAGGCCGGGACGCGGCCGACGACCACCGACGCCCCGGTGTTCGGTGCGTCGCTGGCGCTGCCGGGACTCGGTCACCTCCTGGCTCGCCGCACCGGATCGGGCATCGCGCGCCTCGGGCTGACGCTCCTGTGGCTCGGCGGTGGCCTGGCGATCCTGCTGGGTGGTGCGTCCGTCGTGGCGCGGCTGCCGGGGCTGGTCCTGCTGCTGGGCGTCGTCGTGCTGTGGGTCGGCACCGTGCTCGACGCCCGCGAGCTCGAAGCGGGCGGCTCGCGTGAGCTCCTGGACGGCCGTGCGCTGCTCTGGCTCGTCGTCGGCGTGACGGTCGCGCTCATCCTGGCCCTGCTCCTGGCGGCCGCCGCGGGGATGTCGGCAGCCTGACCGCGATCCGGTCCCGGCCCGGCTGTCCGTGTCGGCTAGCCTCCGTGGGCCAGACCCATCCGCTCACGTGGAGCCATCGGCCTGACCCGCATCCTGCTGTTCACGGGCAAAGGCGGCGTCGGCAAGACATCCGTCGCCGCGGCCACCGCTGTGCGCGCCGCGGCCGCGGGGCGTCGTGTGCTGGTGACCTCGACCGACCCGGCGCACTCGCTGGCCGACGTGATCGACCAGCCGCTCGGGGACGCGCCGACGCCGGTGACCGGGCGGTCCTGGAGCGGTCTGCTCCACGCTCAGCAGATCGATGCGCAGGCACGCCTCGAACGCCACTGGCGCGACGTTCGCGACTACCTCGTCGCCGTGCTGGCACGGGGAGGCGTCGGCTCGGTCCAGGCCGAGGAGCTGGTGCTCCTGCCCGGCCTGGACGAGCTGTTCGCGCTCATCGACCTGAACGAGCACGCCACGTCGGACGCCTACGACCTCGTCGTCGTCGACTGTGCCCCGACGGCCGAGACCCTGCGCCTGCTCGGCCTGCCCGATGCCCTGCGCTGGTACGCCGACCGGGTGCTCGGCCCCGGCCGGCGGGTCGCTCGCGCGGTCCGTCCGATCGCGCGGGGGCTCGGCGGACCGGAGTCGGTGACGATCCCCGACGACGACGTCTTCGCGGCCGTCGAGCGCGTCCATCGCGAGCTCGCCGAGGTCCACGATCTGCTGCTCGACGCCGGCCGGTCGACGGTCCGGCTGGTCGTCAGCCCCGAGCGCGTCGTCATCGCCGAGAGCCAGCGCACGGCGACCTCGTTGTCGCTGTTCGGCCACGCCCTCGACGCGGTCGTCGTCAACCGTCTCCTCCCCGATGCGGTCCACGACCCCTATCTGGCCGGATGGAGGCAACGACAGCGCCAGCACCTCGACACCGTGCGGGCGGCCTTCGCGCCGACACCCGTTTTGACGGCGCCGCTGCTCAGCGACGAGCCCGTGGGCACCGAGCCCCTGTCGCGCCTCGGCGAGGCGATCTACGCCGACCACGACGAGTCCGCGGTGCTGTACGCGACCCGCCCCGTCGTCCTCGAGGCCGACGGCCGTGACCACCTGTTGCGGGTCGCCCTGCCGTTCGCGGACGAGCGCGACCTCGATCTCCACCGCCGCGGAGCCGAGCTGCACCTCAAGGTCGCCGGGGTCAAGCGCACGGTGCAGCTGCCGCTGGCGCTGCGCCGCTACGACGTCGCCACCGCACGGCTCGCCGACGGCTGGCTCGAGGTGCGGTTCCGGCCCGTCGCCGAGGAGGCCGTTGCCCCATGAATGATCGCGCCGAGCGGCCCTGGTGGGCCTCGGACGGTCCGGTCGGCGACGGCGCGGATCCCGACGAGGACCCGCTCGAGCGCCACCGCACCGCGCGTCGGGGAGGCGAACCCTCGACGGACAGCGACGCCTGGCGGAACGGGACGCTCGCCGGCGTTTCGGAGCTGGCGGACCGGCTCGCCGCCGCCGCGGAGGCGTACACGACCGACCGCGACGAGCATTCGGCCGATGCGGTCGGGACCCCGGCCGGGGTGTGCGATGCGTGCCCGATCTGTACCGGGCTGCGCATCCTCGGCGAGACCCGCCCCGATCTCGTGCACCACCTGGCCGCGGCGGGTCGGCACCTCGCCATCGCCACACGAGGGCTCGTCGAACGAGCAGCCACGCCGGCCCGACCTGACGACGGCTCGGACGATCCGGGCTTCGAGCGGATCGACCTCGCCTGACGCACGCACACCCACCGGGAGGAGCAGCTGGTGGCCGGACCCGCCGCGATCGGTGTCGACGTGGGTGGCACGAAGCTCGTCGCCGCCACCGTCGCGACCGACGGTGGGGTGCTGTCGCGGGTGCGCCGCGACACGCCGGCGCACGACCAGGAGCAGCTGGTCCGGACGGTCGTCGAGCTGCTGGACGAGCTCGACGCCGACGTGCCCGTCGGCGTCGGTATCGCGGGGCTCGTGACGCCGGGCGGGGTGGTGCGCTACGGCCCCAACATCGGGGTCGAGGACCTGCCGCTGGCGGAGCGGCTGTCGGCGGTCGTGCGTCGGCCGGTCACGGTCGTCAACGACGCCTCCGGCGCTGCCTTGGCCGAGCAGCGAGCGGGCCACGCCCAGGGTCATGACGACGTGGTGATGTTCACGCTCGGGACGGGCGTGGGTGGTGGTCTGGTGGTCGGCGGGCAGCTGATGACGGGCAGCGGCGGGCTCGCCGGGGAGCTCGGCCACGTCATCGTCGAGGAAGGCGGGCGTGCGTGTCCCTGCGGCAACCGCGGCTGTGTCGAGGCGTATTCGTCCGGAACCGCGCTCGCGCTCACGGCCCGGGAGCGGCTCGTGGACCGGTCGGTCGTGTCGAGCCTGCGTGATGCCACCGCGCTGACGGGACGCGAGGTGAGCGACGCCGCGCTCGCCGGCGACGCGTTCGCCCGGTCGATCCTGGCCGACGCCGGACGGTGGCTCGGGATCGCGGCCGCCTCGATCGTCAACAGCCTCGACCCGTCGATCATCGTCGTCGGCGGGGGTGCAGCGGCCCGGACGTCGCGGTGGCTGCTGCCAGCGGCCGTCGAGGCCCTCGGGTCCCGCCTGGTCGGCGCCCGCTGGCGGACGGCGCCGCCGGTCGAGCTCGCGGCGCTCGGCGACGATGCCGGCATGGTCGGAGCGGCGCTGCTGGCCCTCGACCGCGATCAGGGCCTCGCTCCATCCGTCCCGCACCGCCCGGGGGCCGACCTGTGATCCGGGTCGTGAGCTACAACCTCAGCGGCGGCGTCGACCTCCGTGCGGCCGCCGAGGTCCTGGCCCGGCTGCGGCCCCGGATCGTGTGCCTGCTCGAGGTCCCGACCCCGAAGCAGCTGCGCCGGCTGGCGCGGAGGTCGCAGTTGGCGGTGGCGGCACGAGCCGGCCGGCGTGGCACCGGCACGGCCGTGCTCGTCGACCCCGACGTCCGGGTCCGGACCGTGTCGGCCGTGCCCCTGACGACACCGCGGGACGTGCCGACGCGCGAGGCGACCCACGTGATCGTCTCCGTCGGCGGACTGCGGCTGTCGGTCACGGCGGTGCAGCTGGGCCTCCGACCGGAGGTGCGGCGCACGAACCTCGACGAGCTGCTGGCATACCTCGCCACCGTGGAGGCGGCATCGGTGATCGGGTGCGACCTGAACGAATCGATCCGTTCGCCGGTCGCCAGCGCGCTCGCCGGTACCTACCAGGATGCGCACGCGGTGGCGGGCACCGGCCAGGGCGAGACCTACCCGACGTCGGATCCGAGCACGCGTCAGGACTTCGTGTTCGTGGATCGGTCGCTGAGCGTGCTCGGCTGCCACGTGCCCACGGCCGCGCCGGTCGACGTCGCGAGCCACCATCGACCCGTGGTGGTCGACCTCGCCGGCCACGACGACGATGCACGCCACCCGGACCGGTGGACCGCGGCACGGGACACGCCCGGCGAGGACGGCCGCGAGGAGTCGGCCGCGTGACCCGCCGCGACCCGGCCGCGGGCACGGTTCGCAGCTTCCCGCGCCAGCAGGCCCGTACGCGACGGTTCACGCTCGGCGTGCCCCGGGACCTGGTCGTCGCACCGGACGGCCGGGTGCTGTTCCTGCGCAGCCCGGCCGGGGGCGATCCCGGGACCGAGCTGTGGCAGCTCGGCCCCCCGACGGGGGACCGGCCGGCGGTGGAGCGGCGGCTGGTGGACCCCGGGACGCTGTCCGGCGGGGCGCCGGACCTGCCGGCGGCGGAGCGTGCCCGCCGCGAGCGGGCACGTGAGCTCGCCAGCGGGATCACCTCCTACGCCACCGATCGGGCCGCGGGCCTGGCGGCGTTCACGCTCGACGGGCGTCTGTACACCGTCGAGGTGGCCGGCGGGACCGTCGTCGAGCACCCGACGGCCGGACCGGCGTTCGACCCCCGCCCGTCGCCGGACGGGACCGCCGTTGCCTACGTCAGCGGTGACGCACTGCACCTGCTCGAACTGGTGGGCGGGCCGACCCAGCCGGCCGTGACCCGGTCACTGGCGAGCGAGGCCGACGTGGCGTGGGGGCGCGCCGAGTTCGTGGCCGCCGAGGAGATGGGGCGCAGCCACGGGGTGTGGTGGTCGGCCGACGGCGACCGGCTGGCGGCCACCCGCGTCGACGAGGCCAACGTCCCCGTCTGGCACCTGTCGGACCCCGCGGCACCGTGGCGCACCCCGACCGAACACCGCTATCCCGTCGCCGGCGCGGCCAACGCTGACGTCCGCCTGGCGGTCCTCGACGTCGGCCGTGGCCATCGCGTCGACGTGGCGTGGGACCGCGAGGCGTTCCCGTACCTGGCGCGTGTGTCCTGGGGAGCGCATCCGCTCACCCTCCAGGTCCAGTCCCGGGACCAGCGCACGTCGCGCGTGCTGGTCGCCGACCCCGACACTGGCGCCTGCGACCTGGTCCGGGAGCTCCACGACCCCGACTGGGTCGAGCTGATCGACGGGGCGCCCGCCTGGGCCGGCACGCGGCTGGTCACGGTCGAGGACCGACCGGACCTAGGGCCCGACGGCAGCCGTGCCCTGGTCGTCGACGGCGCGGCCGTCACGCCGGCGGGGGTGCAGGTGCGGACCGTCGTGCACGCCGACGAAGGTCAGGTGGTGTTCACCGCGTCCGACGACGATCCGACCCAGGTCCACGTGTGGCGTTACGACGCCGGGGGCGTGGCCTGCCTGACCGGTCGAGCCCCCGGTGTGCACGGAGCCGTCGCCGGGGACACGGCGCTGGTGACCACCACGGCCGCCGTCGACGGGGCGCCGACGACCGTGACCGTCACCTGGCACGGCAACGACCGGCCGCACCGGGTCGAGGTCCGCGCCGAGACGCCGGCGATCACGCCGCGGCCTCGCAGGCTCGAGCTCGGCGCACGCCGGTTGCACGCGGCGCTGCTGCTGCCCGACGGCGGCACGGGCGACGACCGGCTGCCCGTCGTGCTCGCTCCGTACGGCGGTCCCCATGCGCAGCTCGTGCTCAGGTCCGACGCAGCGTTCCGGACGTCCCAGTGGCTCGCGGACCAGGGCTTCGCCGTCCTGGTCGTCGACGGGCGCGGCTCGCCGGGTCGTGGACCGGCGTGGCAGCGTGCGGTCGCGGGTGACCTCGCGACGCCGGTGCTCGAGGACCAGATCGAGGCGCTGCACGCGGCGTCCGAGGCCGAACCCCGGCTCGACCTGGCTCGGGTCGGGATCCAGGGCTGGTCCTTCGGTGGCTACCTCGCCGCCCTCGCGGTCCTGCGCCGCCCGGACGTGTTCCGGGCCGCGATCGCGGGGGCGCCCGTCACCGACTGGCGCCTGTACGACACGCACTACACGGAGCGCTACCTCGGTCACCCCGACGGGACACCGCAGGCCTACCGGGCGTCGAGCCTGGTCGACGACGGCCCCGGGCTGGTGGATGCTGCCCCGTGGGACACCGACGACCCGCCCGCGCTGCTGCTCGTCCACGGGCTCGCCGATGACAACGTGGTGGCGGCCCACTCGCTGCGGCTGTCCGCGGCACTGTTCGCCGACGGCCGCCCGCACCGGTTCCTGCCGTTGTCCGGCGTGACCCACATGACGCCGCAGGAGGTCGTGGCCGAACGGCTCCTGACCCTCCAGGTCGACTTCCTGCGCGAGGCGCTCGTCCGCCGACCCACCTGACGGTCAGTCGTCGTCCTCGGTCTGGGTCTGGCGCCCGAGGAGATAGACGACGCCGGCGATGGTGAACACGACGATCGGCAGTGCCAGCGGCCGGATCAACGTCGCCAGCAACAGCCCGATGACGAGCACGCCGAGGGGCCGGGCGAGATGCTTGAGCCGCTGGCTCGCCAACGGCTGGCCCTGGTCGTCGCCGCTGCGCCGGTTCGGGGCCGGGGCGGACCGGGCCCGCCGCCGTGAGCGGTCCTGCCCGGTCCGGGCACGGGCCGCCCGCGCGATCGTGTCCATGTTGGCCACGAGCGTCTGGTGCGCCCGATCCGCCTCCTCGTCGGCGACGGTCACCTGCACCCCGTCGCGCGACCTGCGTGCCTCGGGGCTGAGGCCAGCCTCCTGCAACACCTCGAGCAGGACCGTCGCCTGCTCGGGCGGCCACGTCCCCAGATCGGCGGCCACGGGTCCCTCCACGTCGAACGGTGTCCGAAGCGGCCCCGATCTCCAGGGTGCCTGGACGGTGGCGGGGTCGACGCTCCGGG
>CAZSQF010000025.1:0-4543 GCA_964608935.1 uncultured Actinomycetota bacterium
TCGAGCGGGGGCTGCGCAAGCCGTCCGCCGAGATCCTCCAGGCGATCGCCAAGGCGCTCGAGATCTCGAGCGAGACCCTCTACGTCAAGGCCGGCATCCTCGAGGAGCGCGAACCCGACGAGGATCTCGAGGCGGTCGTGCGTCGGGACCCCCACCTCACCGACGCCCAGCGGCAGGCGCTGATCGAGATGTACCGGTCGTTTCGCCGCCTGTCCGAGCTCCAGGGCACGCCGGCACGCAAGCGCGGATGGCTCGACGTCGTGGGGCCGGGCGACGTCGACGACGCGGCCATCCGGGCCGCTACGCCCCAGGAGGAGACCGAGGACTCGGCGTGAATGCGCCGAGCGCGCCGGGCGGGAATGTCCCGGGAGCCGTCGTGGTTGCACCTACTACCGTCCAAGCTCGGGTGACCGGTCGCGGTCCGACGCCTTGGGACCCTGCCGACCCGCTCCTCCGACCCGCGGAGACACGAAGTGATCGAGTTGCGCACGCACGTCGGGGTGCCCCGTGGCACGCTGGCCAGCGAGTGGGAGCTGCTGCTCGAGGAGGACCCCCACGCGACCGTGTTCCAGGGGCCGCGCTTCCTCGGCGCCTGGCACGACGTTCTCGGGCAACGCTCCACCGCCCGCATCCACACCGTGCACCGGGACGGCCGCATGATCGGCCTCGTCCCCGAGGCGCACGAACGGGAGGGCAGCGCCACCGGTCCGGTGGAGCTGCGCCGCTTCCTCGGCGGGGGCGAGGTCACCGACTACCTCGGCCCGGTCAGCCGCACGGAGGACCGTGCCGACGTCGCGCACGCCTACCTCGCCGCGCTGGTGGACGATGTCGACTGGGACGAGGCGATCCTCGGCGGCCTCGCCGCCGACAGCGGGTGGGCGAAGGCGTTCCGCGCCGCCGCGGACGACCAGGGACTGGACGTTGCCCAGGACGACGTCGAGGACGTGTGTCCCCGCATCGACCTCGCCGGCGGCTACGACGCCTACCTCGAACGGCTCCCCGGCCGGCTCCGGCAGGAGCTCACGCGCAAGACGCGCAAGCTCGCCCGTGACGCCGGCGAGCTCGAGCTCGTCGAGGTTCCCGGGGAAGACGTCGTCGACCAACTCGACGACTTCCTCGACCAGGCCGCCGAGGCCGAACCCGAAAAGGCCGGCTTCTTCGCACGGCCCGAGATGCACGACTGGTTCAAGGCGCTGGCGGCCGAGTTCGTCACCGACGGCACGTTCCGGCTCCATCGGCTGCTGATCGGCGGGCTGCCCGGCGCGTCCACCGTCTCGCTCGTCCACCGGGGCGAGTGGGGCCTGTACAACTCGTCGCTCGACCCGGCGCTGGCCGGCTTCGGCCCCGGCATCGTGCTGAAGTCCCTGCTCATCGAGCAGGCCGCCAACGAGGGCTGCCACACCTTCGACCTGTTGCGCGGCAGCGAGACCTACAAGTACCGCTTCGGCGCCGAGGACCGCGCGTTGCACCGGCTCAGGCTGGTGCGAGCCTGACGTGATCGAGACCACCGCGCTGCCGCTGGCTCCCGTGCCCGACCGGATGCCGATCCGGCGCATCGCCATGCTCAGCATCCACACCTCGCCGCTCGACCAGCCGGGCGCCGGCGACGGTGGCGGCCTCAACGTCTCGGTCCGCGAGATCACCTCGCGGCTGGCCGCCCGCGGCGTCGAGGTCGACGTGTTCACCCGATGGGCGGACCCGGATCTGCCGCCGACCGTGTCGCTCGCCGACGGTGTCCAGGTCCACCACATCGCGGCAGGACCGCGCCGGCGCGTCGACAAGCTCGAGGTCGCCAACCACCTGTGCGCGTTCCTGCTCGGGCTGCAACGCCACCCCGCTGCGGGCACCCACGACCTCGTCCACGCCCATTACTGGCTGTCGGGATGGGTCGGGCGCCGCGTCGCGGAGCGGTGGGAGGTCCCGCTGGTGCAGACCTTCCACACCCTCGGCGTGCTCAAGAACTCGACGCTCGCGCCCGGCGACCGACCCGAGCCGCCGCTGCGGCTCGTCGCCGAGCAGCGGGTCGCGCGCGCGGCCGATCGCGTCCTCGTCCTCACCTGTGGCGAAGCACGTCTGCTGCACCGCACCTACGGGCTGTCGGGGTCGAGCCTGACCGTCGTGCCCGCCGGGGTCGACCTCGCCCGCTTCTCGCCGGTGCCGACCCGCCGGCCGGGGCCGCCGCGCCTGCTGTTCGTCGGCCGGCTCCAGCCCCTGAAGGGCCCCGACGTCGCGGTCCGCGTGCTCGCCGAGGTCCGCCGCCGGCTCCCCGACGCCCAGCTGCTCGTCGTCGGCGGGGCCAGCGGGGGCGGCGGCACCGAACCGGTCGACCTGCGTGCCCTCGCCCTCGAGCTCGGCGTCGCCGACGGGCTCGAGCTCGAACCCGCGGTGGACCAGGACACCCTGGCCGCGCGCTATCGCGATGCCGACGTCGTCCTCGTCCCGTCCCGGAGCGAGACGTTCGGGCTCGTCGCGCTGGAGGCCCAGGCGTGCGGGACCCCGGTCGTCGCCGCCGACGTCCCCGGACTCGAGGCCGTGGTCGGCGACGGCGGCACGCTCGTTCCCGGCCACGACCCGACCGACCATGCGGCCGCAGCGCTCGCCTACCTCACCGATCCCCGGCTGGCCGCGACGACGGCGCGAGCCGGGGTTCGCGCCGCCCGGGGCGCGTCATGGGAACGGACCGTCGACCGGCTCCTCGCCGTCTACGGTGAGGTGGTCGACGGGCCGGCGAGGGTCGCGGTGTAGACCCCTCGGCGAAGGAGATGGCGCGTGCGCGACGAGGTCCGGTCGGTGCTGTTGACCACCCTCGACCGGGCCGGCCTGGACGTCGAGGCGGTGGGCGAGGACCGCTGGATGACGATGCTGTCAGGTGAGTGGAAGCGCACGATCCCGGTGCTGCTGGACCTCGACGAGCGCTCGCTCAAGGTCACGTCGCTGCTGGCCGGCGTGCCCGACGAGGGTCATGCCGAGGTCTATCGCATCCTCCTCCAGAAGAACCAGCGGCCGCTGCCGGTGCACTTCGCGCTCGACGACGAGGGCGACCTCGTCCTCACCGGCGCGCTCCCGCACGTCGCGGTCGACGAACGCGCCGTCGACGAGCTGCTCGGCTGTGTGCTGACCTTGTCGGACGACACCTTCAACCAGGTGCTGCGGGCCGGGTTCGCGTCCTACATCGACGCCGAACAGCGGTGGCGCGCGAAGGTCGGGCTGCCCCCGAATCCGGTCGGTGATCCCCCCGGGTGACACCGCTCACTCCGGTCGAACCGTAGGCTTGCGCGCCGACGGCAAGGAGTACGGCGTGGAAGGCACCCTGGCGATCATCGGCACCGGGCGCATCGGCGAGGCGCTCCTGCGCGGGCTCCTGCGTTCCTCGTGGGTGGCGCCGGAGCAGGTCGTGTGCACGGCGCGACGGCAGGAGCGCTGTCTCGAGCTCGAACGCACGCACGGCGTCAAGGCGATCCTGGACAACGGGGCCGCGATCGAGGCCGCGGATGTGGTCCTGGTCGCGCTCAAGCCGCAGACCATCCTCGAGGTCCTCGCCGAGGCCGGCAGCTCGTTCCGGTCCGGCCAGACGGTCGTCAGCCTGGCGGCCGGCACGACCACCGCGTCCCTCGAGGCCGTGCTCCCCGACGACGTCCCGGTGGTGCGGGTCATGACCAACACCCCCGTCCAGGTGGACGAGGCCATGTCGGTCGTGTCCGCGGGCGCGCACGCCACCGACGAGGACCTCGCGGTCGCCGAGGCGATCCTGTCCCACGTCGGGCGGGTCGTGCGCCTCGACGAGGAGCACCTGAACAGTGTCACCGCACTGTCCGGGTCGGGTCCGGCCTACCTGTTCCTGCTCGCCGAGGCGATGATCGACGCCGGCATCCTCCTCGGCCTGCCACGGGACCTGTCGACCGAGCTGATCGTGCAGACGATGGTCGGCAGCGCCAAGATGCTGCGGGACACCGGCCGCCACCCGGTCGAGCTGCGGGAGATGGTCACCTCGCCGGGCGGCACCACCATCGCCGCGATCCGCGAGCTCGAAGGCGCCCGCGTGCGGGCGGCGTTCCTCGATGCGATCGAAGCCGCCAAGCGGCGTGGTGACGAGCTGGCCGCGGGCGGCCGGTAGGGCAGCGCGGGGCCCACGACGCGGTCGGCCCGAACGCATGATGCGCTCGGCGCCCCGACACGCCGGCGTACCATCGGGAGCGACGTTCGCCCGCCCGGAGATCCCGCCCTATCGCGGTCATGCCAGACGATGAACGCCCTCGCGTGGCCGGCGCCGCCGGGCCCGAGGGCCACGACCGCGTGCTGGCCGAGATGCTCGACGCCCTGCCCGACCGGGTGTCGCGCTACCGCGTCTCCGATCGGGCCGTCCTGTACTGCAACGCGGCCTGGGCGGCGGGTCATGGTGCGAGGCCCGAGGAGCTGGTGGGGCGCAGCCTCGACGAGCTGCTGTCGCCGGCCGAGATCGAGGGCCTGCAGGAACAGCTGGCACGGCTCGGGCCCGACCATCCGTTGCTCCCCGACGTCCGGCCGCGGACGGCACCCGAAGCAC
>CAZSQF010000025.1:4643-19298 GCA_964608935.1 uncultured Actinomycetota bacterium
GGGCCCGACCATCCGTTGCTCCCCGACGTCCGGCCGCGGACGGCACCCGAAGCACCCGACCGGTGGATCCTGTGGGTCGACAAGCTGTTGCCGGGTCCCGACGGGGACGAGGTCCTGTCGGTCGGGCGCGACGTGACCGAATCGCAGATCATCCAGGCCCGACTGCACGAATCGGAGCAGCGGTTCCGTCTGGCCATGACGAACGCGCCCGTCGGCATGGCGATCATCGACATGGACGGGCGCTACCGCCAGGTCAACCCGGCGATGTGCCGGCTGCTGGGGCGGTCCGAGGAGGCGCTGCTCGAGCTGTCGCCAATGGATGTGACCCATCCCGACGACCTCGATGTCGGACGCGACGAGGTGGCGCGCGTCATGGCCGGCGAGATCACCAGCTTCTCGATCGAAAAGCGCTACCTCAGGTCGGACGGGACACCGTTCTGGGGGCAGCTGAACCTGTCGCTGATGCGTGACGACGAGGGCCGGCCCCGGTATCGGATCGCCCAGGTCGTCGACATCACCGACCGGGTCGAGCGCGAGGCGACGCTGCGCCATGTCGCCGACGTCGAACGGGAGGCGGCCGCGCAGCTGCGCCACTTCGACGAGGTCAAGAACGCGTTCCTGTCGGCGGTGTCCCACGAGCTGCGGACACCACTGACGGTCGTTCGGGGCATGGCGACGACGCTCCAGCGGATGCGTGGCCGGCTCGACGACCAGACGCGCACGGACCTCGAGGACGCGATCGTCGACCACGCCGAGCGCCTCGGGGAGCTGCTCGAGGACCTGTTGGACGTCGATCGACTGGCCCGGGGCACGCTCAGCGCCCATCCGGCCCGCTTCGACGTCGCCGAGAAGGCGCGTGCGGCCGTCGCCGCCTCGAGCGTCGCCGGGCGGACGGTCGTGGACGCACCCGAGCACCTCGACGTGGCCGCGGACCCGGTGCAGGTCGAGCGGATCCTGGTCAACCTGCTCGAGAACGTGGCCAAGTACGCGCCGAACGGGGCGGTCCGGTTGCGACTGTCCGGTGTCGCCACCGGCGGCTTCCGGCTCGAGGTGCACGACGAGGGACCGGGCATCCGGTCCGAGGAGCTCGAGCGGGTGTTCGAACCGTTCCATCGTGGTGATCCGGGCCACCCCCAGCCCGGGACGGGGATCGGGCTCGCGCTCGTGGCCGAGTTCGCGCGCCTCCACGGTGGCCGCGCGTGGGCACAGGACTCCGCGGACGGCGGGCACGTCGTCGTCGAGATCCCCGATCACCGCCCGCGTTGACGCCACAGGGCGGCTGTTTCGGCCTCGCTACGCTCGACCCGGCGGAGAGGAGCGGCGTTGGCAGGTGAGGGCTCGCGCGCGGTGGGCCGCGTGGCACTCGTGTGGGACGAGCAGATGGCCGCCTACGACTTCGGCCCGGGCCATCCGCTCGCGCCGGTGCGGGTCGAGCTCACGGTGGATCTCATCCGACGCTCCGGGCTGCTCGGCGACGGGGTCGACGAGGTCCCTCCGGCCGCCGCCGACGAGGACGAGCTCCTGCGGCTGCACCGTCCGGACTTCGTCGACGCCGTGAAGCGGCTGTCGCGGGACCCGAGCGCCGGCGCCGAGGGCCGTTACGGCCTCGGCCCGGGGGACACACCCGCGTTCGCGGGCATGCACCCGGCATCGCTGCTGGTCTGTGCGGCGACGACGGAGGCGGCGCGACAGGTCTGGACGGGTGAGGCCGACCACGCCTTCAACCCCGCCGGTGGGCTGCACCACGCGATGCCCGACCGGGCCGCGGGCTTCTGCGTCTACAACGACCCCGCCATCGCCATCGACTGGCTGCTCGAGCACGGAGCGGACCGGGTCGCCTACGTCGACGTCGACGTGCACCACGGTGACGGCGTCGAGGTGATGTTCGCGGACGACCCGCGGGTGCTGACGATCTCCCTGCACGAGTCGGGCCGGTTCCTGTTCCCGGGGACGGGCCACGCCGAGGACATCGGCGGCGCGGGGGCGCCCGGCTCGGCCGCGAACCTGCCGCTGCACCCCGGCACCACGGGGGACGTGTGGCTCGGTGCCTTCGACGCCGTCGTCGAACCGCTCCTGTCCGCGTTCGCTCCGGACGTCCTGGTCACCCAGCTCGGGTGTGACAGCCACGCGACCGATCCCCTGGCCCATCTCGCCCTGACCGTCGACGACATGGCCGCCGTCTACGCCCGATTGCATCGCCTCGCGCACGAACTGTGCGAGGGGCGCTGGATCGCCACCGGTGGCGGTGGCTACCAGCTGGTGGAGGTCGTCCCCCGGGCGTGGACGCTCGCGTTCTCGGAGATGTCGGGTCGCCCGCTGCCCGTCGAGACCCCGATGGGGTGGCAGGAGGCCGCCGGCGCACGCACCGGCGCGACCCCGCCGCGCTCGTTCACCGACGACCCGGTTCGGGTGTCCGACGCGATGCACGGGCAGGCACGCGTCGCGGCCGAGGAGTCGGTGGCGGCGGTGCGTCGCCTGGTGCTGCCCCACCACCGCTCGCCCGCCTGAGCGGCCGTTCCGCCACCGCGCGCGTGCGTCGGGCGCACACTCGTGGGGCACATATGGCTTATGTTGCACATGTGATGACTGTTACCTCAAGTTCAGGCGTGTTGCCTGAAGCGGTCGGCCGTGTCCCACCCAGCGCGTACGCTTCACCCATGACCGATCGACTGCTCACTGCCGGCGAGGTCGCGGACCAGCTCCGCGTCTCGACCATGACGATCTACCGACTGATCCGTCGGGGCGAGCTGCCGGCGGTGCGCGTCGGGCGCAACTACCGCGTCCGCGCCTCCGATCTCGATCGCTACCTCGCGGACCAGGTCGTCGATGCGGCCAGCGTCGACCTCGACGACCTCGGCGAGGCCTGATCCGCGGCGACGGGTCCGCTACCGCCGCCGTCTGGTTCACTCGCCGACGTCCCGTGATCGGCGAGAAGGACCGCAGCGAGTGGGCAAGGGCCGACGTGTGCTCATCACCGGCATCGCCGGCCCGTTGGCCGGCCTCTTGGCTCGCACGCTCGAGCAGCGGGACGACGTCGACGAGCTGATCGGCGTGGACGTCCGTGAGCCCCGCCCGGACCTGCGACGGACCGAGTTCGTCCGTGCCGATCTGCGCAACCCGCTGGTCGCGCGGGTCATCGAATCGTCCGCGGTGGACACCGTGGTGCACATGAGCACGACGTCGTCGCCCGGGTCCGCGGGCGGCCGCGCGCGGATGAAGGAGCTCAACGTCATCGGCGCGATGCAGCTGCTCGCCGCGTGCCAGAAGGCACCGGCCGTGGAGCGGTTCGTGCTCAAGTCCTCCACCGCCGTCTACGGCTCCGAGCACACCGACCCGGCGCTGTTCCGCGAATCGGGGACCCCGAGCACGCCACCCCGCCACGGCTTCGGCAAGGACGCGACCGAGATCGAGGGCTACGCCCGGTCCTTGGGGCGGCAGCGCAAGGACCTCGACGTGACCATCCTGCGCTTCGCCAACCTCGTCGGCAGCCAGGTGGACGGGGCGTTCCACGCCCTGTTCACGCTGCCGGTGGTCCCGACCGTGCTGGGCTTCGACCCCCGGCTGCAGTTCGTCCACGAGGACGACGGCGTCGGGGTGCTCGCACACGCGCTGACCGTGGACCGTCCGGGCATCTACAACGTGGCGGGGGACGGCGTGCTGTACCTGTCCCAGTGCATCCGTCTGGCGGGTCGTGTGCCGCTCCCCGTCCCGGGGCCGTTCGTGGCGGGTGTGGCCAGCAGCCTGCGGCGTGCCCGCCGGGCGGACATCGCCGCGGACCAGCTGCGCTTCCTGCAGTTCGGGCGTGTCGTCGACACGACGCGCCTGAAGCAGCGGCTGGGCTACCAGCCCCGCTACACCACGCGTGGGGCGTTCGAGGCCCTCGTGGAGCGACGCCGCACCCGCGGCTTGGTCGATCGTGACGCCGTCGCCCGGTGGGAGCGCGAGCTGCTCGGGTTCCTCGCCCGCAAGGACGACGACCGGTTCGAGGCCACGCCGTGAGCGAGGCCGCCGAGCACCACGAACGGGTCATCTCCATGGCCGACGAGCGCGCGGCGCGGGGCGCCCAGGGCGGGGACCGGGCCGCCGGCCGGGCGCGGTGCCGCGCCCAGACGGCCGCCGGACGCGCGTGCCGCAACTACGCCGTCGAGGGTGGGCTGTGCCGGGTGCACGCCACCGCACACGGGTCACGCGAACCGGCCGGCGGGCCGGCCGGGGACCCTGGCGACGACCACGCCGACGCCCATGCCCGGATCGAGGACGAGGCGCGTCGACGCGGCTGGGCCCCCGTGGTCGACGCGTTCGAGGCGCTGCGCGACGTCACGGGCGACGAATCGCTCGAGCGGTTCCGGGACGCGGCCGCGTTCCTGCGGCGCCGGCTCACCGGTGACTACGACGTCGATGCGTTCGGCTTCGACGAGGACCTCACCACCCACGTGCTGCTGCCGCTGCTGCGCCCGTTGCACCGCTACTACTGGCGGGTCAGCTCGCACGGTGTCGAGCACGTCCCGAGCGAGGGCGGCGGGCTGCTCGTCGCCAACCACGCCGGCACGTTGCCCGCGGACGCCCTGATCACCCGGCTCGACCTGTTCGACCGCACCGGCCGGCACGCGCGCGCGCTCGGCGCCGACCTGGTGTTCCGCACGCCGCTCGTCGGCGAGCTCGGACGCAAGACGGGGGTGACGCTCGCGTCCGGCGACGATGCCGACCGGCTGCTCGCGTCGGGCGAGCTGGTGGCGGTGTGGCCGGAGGGCTTCAAGGGCGTCGGCAAGCGGTGGAAGGACCGCTACAAGCTCCAGCGGTTCGGGCGCGGCGGGTTCGTGGCGACGGCGCTGCGGGCCCAGGTGCCGATCGTGCCCACGGCGATCGTCGGGAGCGAGGAGATCTACCCGATCGTCTACGACCTGCGGGTGCTGGCGCGGCTGCTCGGGCTGCCGTACTTCCCGATCGTCGCCCAGGCGCTCGCCCTGCCCGTCGTCGGACCCCTCGCGCTGCTGCCCCTGCCCTCGAAGTGGATCATCGAGTACGGCGACCCGATCGACACGAGCGGCTACGGGCCCGACGCCGCCGACGACCCTATGGCGGTGTTCGACCTCACCGACCGGGTGCGCGACACGATCCAGGACATGCTCTACCGCAACCTGATGGGGCGCCGGTCGGTGTTCCTGTAGGTCACGACGCGTCGTTCGACAGGTGCAGCAGCTCGGCGGCGTGGTCGTGAAGGACGCCCCGCAGCGCCGGTGCGTCCAGCCCGAGCCCGGCCAGCCCACGCACCTGCGTCGCGTAGTCGTGGGGGACGGTGGGGAAATCGGACCCGAACAGGATGCGGCTCGATGCGGCGGCCAGCCGGCCGAGGTCGAGCGGCTGGTCCATCGCCGGGTAGGGCGGATCGGTGAGAACCATGGCGGTGTCGACGTAGACGTTGTCGGCCTCCTCGACCAGGTCCAGGAAGGCGTCGGTCTCGGGCGCGCCCAGGTGCGCGACGATCACGGTCAGGTCCGGATACCGGTCGAGCAGCCGCCGCACCTGGTCAGGTCCGCAGAACTCCTCGCCGCCATCGACGCCGTAGACCGCCGAGGCGTGTACGAGCGCCGGAACCCCGGCGTCGACGAGCTGGGGCCAGACGCCGTCCAGTCGGGGGTCGGTCGTGTGGAAGCGGCCGACCTGGAGGTGGACCTTCGCGATCCGCCCGCCGCGTTCGATCGCGTCGGCCACGGCGGCGTCGATGCCCTCCTCCGGGTGGAAGGTGAACGTCGGCACCACCTGCGGGTGGCGCCGCGCCGTGGACAGCGTGTGGTCGTTCAGCCATCCCACCATCCCGGGCCGGTGCGCGTAGGCCAGCCCGGTGTGGGCGACCACCCCGAGCCGGCGGAGGGTGGCCAGGCGGGCGGCCTCGTCGTCGCGGTAGCGGATCGGCCAGGGTGGATCGTCGAGTCGGTCGAAGTAGTCCCACACGGCGCGCTGGAGCCGCGCCGGCAGGACATGGACGTGGACGTCCACGTAGCCGGGGAGCCCCAGCGACCGCACGAAGGCCGCACAGTCCTCGTCGCGCCGCGGGAACGCCTCCTCGGGGACCGGCTCCGCCATCAGCCTTCCAACACCGGTCGGGCGCTACAGGCTGGCGGCGCGGAGCAGCTGCACGACCGCGGCCACGACGATCGCGAGCAGCAGCAGGACGAGGGTGATGGACGTGCCGTTGCGCACGGTCAGGCTCCCGGTCCGGCCAACGGTGATCTCGCCCCGGGTCCGTCGGGCGGTGGCGCGGTCGGCTGGTCCGCGTCGTCCTCGAGCACGCCGGGCGCGATGGTGACCACGTCGGGTCGCCCGAGCACCTCCTCGGCGGGCTCGCCGGCGAGGAGCGACAGGCACTTCTCCCGCTCCTGGCGGAGATAGCCGACCAGCGCCGAACGGTCGTCGAGGTAGCGGCGGCAGTCGAGCTCGAGGGTGATCGACAGCTGGTCGCGCCCGGCAGCGCCGCGGCCCGCGTCCGCGTCCTTGGCGGCCTGTCGCAGGAAGCTCGCCAGCGGCAGGCGTCCGTGGCCCAGCGGCGCGTGGCTGTCGCGTCCACCGCCGCGGTTGTCGGACACGTGCAGGTGGACGGCCCGGTCGCGCAGCCGGGCGTACGCCTCGTTGATGTCGATCCCGGCCACCCCGAGATGGCTCGTGTCGAGCACGACGTGCCGGAACGGTTCGAGATGGCGCGGTTCGGTGTAGCGGTGGAAGCGCACCGCACGGCTCCCGACCGGTACCGGGTAGAGGTTCTCCACCCCCACCCGCGTGCCGACCTCGGCGGCCTCGCCGTCACCGTCGTGGAGCAGCCAGCGGTGGAAGCCGCGCTGCCAGCGGAACGGCGGGTGGACGATCATCAGGTCGGCGCCGAGGGCCCCGGCCAGTTCGATGGAGCGGCGTGCCTTGGTGATGAGGTCCGTACCGAAGACGCGGCGGGTGACCAGTAGGAACGGGCCGTGGACGGCCGCGATCGGCAGCCCCTCGGCCGCCGATGCCCGCGCGACCAGATCGGCGTCCTGGCTGGTCGCGTTCTGCGTCACCATCAGCTCGGCGCCGTCGTAGCCGGCCTCGACGAGCACGCCCAGGGCCCAGTCGAGCTGGCGGGCGAACAACGGACCGGTCGAGGCGAGCAGGCGCATCGCGAGGAGGGTAGCCCTCGGGGTGGCGGCTACGAGCCGAGCACCTCGTCCAGCGACATCGATCCCTCGGCCGCCTCGAGGCGCGCCATCTTCAGGGTGACGCGGTCGAGCGGCAGCGGCTGGTCGATCACCTCGTGAGGTTCGGGATCGGGCTCGGGCGTGGGGGCCGGGTCCGCGGCGGGCGCCGGGTCGTTGCTGGGTGCGGGCGCCGGGTCGTTCTTGGGAGCGGACGTCGGCTCGGACTTCTTCTCCGGCTCGGGCTCGGACTTCTTCTCCGGCTCGGGCTCGGACTTCTTCTCGGGCGCGGGCGCGGCGCCGGCCGGCAGGCGGAACACCTCGGTGACCCAGATCTGGCCGTCGCGGACCACGACACCGACGCCGACCTCGACCCAGTCCGCGTCGAGGATGTTCCTCTTGTGCCCGGACGAGTTCATGAACGCCTTGTGGATGCTGCCGACGGAGGGTCCGCGACCCACGTTCTCGCCCACCTTCTTCCAACCGCTGACGTCCGAGCCGAGGTTGGGGTTGTGGTGCAGGTTCGACTGGTCGGCCATGACCTTGCTGTGGCTGCGAGCCACGGAGGTGAGGTCACCGGCGACCCGGACGGAGGAGCGTCCCTGGGCCGAGCGCTCCTTGTTGATGAGCGAGACGAACTCGGACTCCATCCCGCTGTCGGCGTGCGCAGGCGAGGGGAGCGCGGGCACCAGTGTCGCAACCATGGCGAGCACCACCGCTGCGACCAGCGTCGCTGGCCATCGTGGGGCGCGGGCCGTCATGGTCATCTCCGTCCTGTCGTCGCGGACGGAGCCCCACGTGGGGTGGAGAGGAGCTCCTTCGGTGGCCCGGCGACCATGACCGCGATGCGGTTGCAGGCCCGTGGCTTTGCGGACCGCCCTTTCGAGCGGGGTGCCGTTGTCGGGAGGCTCCGTCGTTCTCACCCCTTGTGTCGGCCCGTGTGGCCAGCGCCTTGAGGCCGTGCGCGGTCGTGGCCGGCGGCCGGTGACCTACGGCCGGTGACCTACGATGGAGGGCCGTTGCTCGTCGCTGCGAGGTGGGAAGAGTTGGCCGTGCTCACCGCGCTGGTCGCCAGCGGCGTCAGCGGCGTGTTCGCTGCCACGCTGCTGCGGCGGTGGTGGCAGCGGGGCCGCACCAACCGGGCGTTGCTCGTCTGGGGCATCGCGCTCGGGTTCTTCTGCACGGCTTCGGTCGGCCTGCTCACCGGCGTGGTCGGGGGCTGGACCTCCGCGGAGTTCCGCGCCTTCTACCTCTTCGGTGGAGTCCTCAACGTCCCGTGGCTGGCGCTCGGCAGCATCGCGGTCAACGCCCGGTCGGCGGCGGTGTCGCGGTGGACGGGCGGAGTGCTGCTGGCCGTGGCCGCCATCGTCGGGCGGCAGGTCGCGGTGGCGGACGAGCCAGCGCTGTGGCTGCCGTCGGCGGTGCTGGCCGCCGTGTGGGGCGCGTTCCTGCTCGTCGGCGTCGAGCGGCTGGTCGTCGGTGGCGCGGCCGCCGCCCTCGTGGTCTACAGCATCGTGGCCACCGTCGTGGTGGTCACCGCCGACTACGTGGTGCCGCTGCCGACCACGGGCCTGCCGGAGGGAGCCGAGCTGTTCCACCCACGGGTCCGTGGCATGGCCGTCGGGGGCAACGCGGTCGGTTCGGTCACCGTGATCGTGAGCGCGCTCGTGAGCAGTGCGGTGATGGTGTGGCGGCGCCCGTCGAGGTCCGCCGACCGGCTCGTGCTCCGGGACACCCGGGAGCACGGCTACGCCGACGCGATCGCCCGGTGGATCTTCCGCGGGCGGACCGGGGCGCCCGTCGCCCACCTCGTCCGTGGGAACCTGCTGATCGCGTTGGGGGTGCTCCTGGCCGCGACCGGCGGGATCCTGTCCTTCCTCGGCGACACCGTCGGGCACGCCATCGGATTCACGATCGGCGTGGTGGTCATGTATCTCGGCTTCGTGCGGACGACACGCCCGGTCCGCTCGCCACCGGTCGACCACCAGTGAGCCGCCGGCTCCGACGGCGGTGGACGCCCGACGTCGTCGTCTACACCCGGCGTGGCTGCGGGCTGTGCCGTCGTGCCGAGCGGCTCGTCGCCCGCGAGGCCCGGGGCGCCGTCGTGCGGCACGTCGACGTGGACACCGATCCGTCCCTGACGCAGCGCTACGGCGTGCGCGTGCCCGTGGTCGTCGTCGACGGGCACGAGGTGGCCGAGCTCGAGCTCGCCGCCGGCGTCGTGCGGCGCGCGGTCCGCCGGGCCCGGGTGGGCCGGGCTTTTGGGGCGAGCAGCGGCGGGGGCGTAGCCTGACCTGGCGGGCAGCGGCTGCCCGGATTCTTGGCGGAGGAGCGGATGTGCCCGATGCGAACTCGCGCCGTCGTCAAGGCGGAGACCGCATCCCCGAGGCCACCGTGGCCCGACTGCCGCTCTACCTCCAGGCCCTGGTCGAGGCCGCCGAGGCCGGTCTCGCGACGCTGTCGAGCGAGGACCTGGCACGCGCCGCGGGGCTGACCTCGGCCAAGGTGCGCAAGGATCTGTCCTTCCTCGGCAGCTACGGCACCCGTGGCGTCGGCTACCGCGTCGCCGAGCTCACGAGCGAGATCTCGCTGGTGCTCGGCCTGACCGACGACCGACCGGTCATGATCGTGGGCGTCGGCAACCTCGGCAGCGCGCTCGCCAGCTACGACGGCTTCGCCCGCCGCGGCTTCCACGTCGTGGCGCTCGTCGACGTGGACCCCGGCAAGGTGGGCCGGCGGGTCGGCAACTGCGTGATCGAGCCGACGTCCGCGCTGCCCGAGATCGTGCACGGCCGGGGCGCCACGATCGCGGTGATGGCCATCCCCGCCGCCAACGCCCAGCAGGTGGCGGAGCAGCTCGTCGAGGCGGGCGTGACCGCCGTCCTCAACTTCGCCCCCGTCCACCTCGACGTACCGGACCACGTCACGGTCAGGACGGTCGACGTGTCGACCGAGCTGCAGATCCTGTCGTTCTACGAGCAGGTCGCCGGCGAGCTGCCCGCCGTGGCTCACCACGGCTGAGGCCACGGCCGGATCCACCCGGTTCGCGGCGATCGGGGTCGCGGTGGGCCGATGCGGGTCGCTACGCTCGGGCCGGAGCCCGCCACCCGGCTGGCCCGTTCGTCGACCCGAGAGTTCGGCCCACCGCGTGTCCCTCCTTGTTGTCGGGTGCAACCACCGCAGCGCCGAGCTGTCGCTGCTCGAGCGCCTCGCGGTGCCCGGTGAGGACCTGCCGAAGGCGTTGCGCTCGCTGGTCGAGCTCGAGCACGTGCTCGAAGCGGGGGTCCTGTCGACCTGCAACCGGGTCGAGGTCTACGCGCAGGTGACGCGCTTCCATCCCGGTCTCCAGGAGCTCAGGGCCTGGCTCGCCGAGCGGGCGGACGTGCATCCGCAGGAGCTCGACGAGCGGCACTACAGCTATCACGACGACCGGGCGGCCGCCCACCTGTTCGCCGTCGCGGCCGGCCTCGATTCGATGGTCGTGGGCGAGCGCCAGATCGCCCTCCAGGTCAAGGACGCCATGGAGGTCGCCCGCGTCGAAGGGACCGCACGGCGCGTGCTCCAGCGGCTGTTCCGCCACGCCGTCCGGGTCGGGCGTCGGGTCCGCCGCGAGACCGACATCGGGCGCGGCGCGTCGTCGATCGTCGACGTCGGGCTCGAGGTCGCCGCCGACCGGCTCGGCTCCGGTGTCGCGGGGCGGCACGTGCTGCTCGTCGGCGCCGGCAAGATGGGCGGCCTGACCGCCGACCGGATCACCGCGCAGGGCCCGGCATCGGTCGAGGTGTGGAACCGCAGCCCGGACAAGGCCCGACGGCTCGCCGATCGGGTCCGCGGCCACGTCGTGGACGAGCGTGACCTCCAGCGGGCCGTCGCCACGGCCGACCTGGTGGTGTGCACGACCGGCGCGTCCGAGCCGGTGATCGACGTCGAGCTCGTGGCCGACGCGGCGGCCCGACGCCCCGCCGACGCCCCGCTGGTGCTGCTCGACCTCGGCGTCCCGCGCAACGTCCACCCCGGCTGCGCCGATCTCCCCGGCGTCGCGCTCGTCGACATCACCGACGTCCGCGAGGTGGCCGACCGCGGCGTCACCGGCGACGTGCTCGACGACGCGCGCGCCATCGTCGACGAGGAAGCCGACCGGTTCCTCGCCTGGACCCGGACGACCGAGGTAGAGCCGACCATCCGCGCGGTTCGTGCCCACGCCGAGGAGGTCCGCCGGGACGAGCTCGACCGCCTCGCCGGACGGCTGGCGTCGCTCGACGAGCGCCAGCGGGCCGCGGTCGAGGCGCTCACCCGCGGCATCATCAACACGCTCCTGCACGAACCGACCGTGCGCCTGAAGGAGCTGGCCGACGCCGGCGGGGCCGATCTGCACACCGACGCCCTGCGCGAGCTGTTCGACCTGGCGGACGCGGAGACGGAGCCCACGACCACACGCGACGACGAGTGAGTCCGTGACCGACCTCGTCACCTGGCGGGTCGCGACCCGGCGCTCGGCACTGGCGCAGGTCCAGGCGCGCCAGGTCGCCGATGCCCTGACGGCGGCGACCGGGCGCCCGGCCGAGCTCGTCCCCCTGTCGACCACCGGCGACGACCACCCGGAGCGGGCGATCGAGGCGTTCGACGCCAAGGGCCTGTTCGTCGACGGCACCCGCCGAGCCGTGCTGGACGGGGACTGCCATGTCGTCGTGCACTCCCACAAGGATCTGCCCACCGAGCCCGCTGACGGCCTGACCATCGCGGCGATCCCTGCGCGTGCCGACCCGCGCGACGCACTGGTCACGCGCGAGGGGCACCGCCTGGCCGACCTGCCCCGCGACCGTCCCGTCACGATCGGGACGTCGTCGCCGCGGCGCAGCGCGCAGCTGCAGAAGGCGCGCCGGGACGTGGTGGTCCAACCGATCCGGGGCAACCTCGAGACGCGCCTCCGGAAGGTCCTCGAGGGGGACTTCGACGCCGTCGTGGTGGCCGTCGCCGGGCTCTTGCGGCTGCGGCCGGACGTCGACGGACTCACTGCGGTGCCGCTCGAGCACGGCGAGGTGCTGCACGCCCCCGCCCAGGGAGCGCTGGCGGTGGAGTGCCGCAGCGACGACGCCGAGACCCGGCACGCGCTGGGCTTGGTCGACGATCCCGACACCCGGACGGAGGTGACCGCCGAGCGTGAGCTCCTGCTCCAGCTCCGGGGTGGGTGCACGGCGCCGATCGGCGCCCACGCCCGTCTCCTGCCCGGTCCGAGTGGGCAACGGCGGCTCGAGCTGCTCGGGATGGTGTCCGACCCGACCGGGACGCGACTGTTCCGGGCCTCGCACGAGACGGCGGCCGACGAGCCCGAGCTGCTCGGGCGGACGATGGCGGCGACGCTGCTCGAGGCCGGCGGACGAGAGGTGCTCGACCGGCTGCGTGCAGGGACCGGCACGTGATCCCGGCACAGGGGACGCTGCGGGGGTGCCGGGTGCTGGTGCCCCGCGCGCCGCAGCAGGCACCGGCCCTGTCGGAGCGGGTCCGCGCGCTGGGTGGCGAGCCCGTCGAGGCCCCGGTCATCCACATCGAGGAGGGCGACCGGGACGCGCTCCGCGCGGCGGTCCGCGAGCTGGGTGACGGTGCCTACGCCGCGGTGTGCCTGACCTCACCGAACGGGGTCGAGGCGCTCGCCGACGCCGTCGCGGGCACCGGACGGCCCGGGACCGAGGTGCTGGACGGGGTCTACGTCGCCTGCGTCGGCCCGGGGACCGCTGCGGCGCTGTGGGACCGACTCGGCATCCGCGCCGACCTGGTCCCCGACCGTGCCACGACGCAGGCGCTCGGCCAGGCGATGCCGGCCGGGTCGGGACGGGTGCTCTTGCCGCGGGCCGACCTCGCCAGCCCGACCCTCGTCGAGCTGCTGGTGGAGCGCGGGTACGAGCCCGTCGAGGTCACGGCCTACCGCACCGCCGCCCCCGAGCGGCTGCCACCGGACGTCGTGGACGACCTCGCGGCGGGCCGCATCGACCTCCTCGCGTTCGGGTCGCCGTCGACGGTGCGCAACTTCGTCGACCTGATGGGCGGGCGGCCCTGGCAGGGCGCCGTCGTCTCGATCGGTCCGGTCACCTCGGACGCCTGCCGCGCGCTCGGCCTCGACGTCGCGGTCGAGGCGGAGCGTCACGATCTCGACGGCCTGGCGGCCGCGCTCGTGCGCGCCGCCGAGCGGGTCGGGTAGACGACGTGGCGACCCTCCGGGAACGGCTGGCGCGGCTTCCGGTCATCGGCACGGCGCTGATGGTCCAGCAGCGCTACCGGCACGACGCGGCCGACCAGCTGGCCGCCGCGATCGGCTTCTTCGGCTTCCTGTCCCTCGTGCCGCTGCTGTTGCTGGTGGTGGCGGGAGCCGGGTTCGTCTACAGCGATCCCGACGACCAGGCCCGCGTCGCGTTGCTCTTGACCGACCTGCTGCCGGGGTTCGAGGCGACGGTCGGCGTCGGCGACGGCGGCGTGGCCGCGATGGTCGCCACGGTCGTCGACCGGCGCGGCGCGATCGGTGTGGTCGGGTTCGTCGGGCTGCTGGTGACCGGGATGAAGGTGGTCGCGTCGGCCATGGCCGCCACCCGCGTCGTGTTCCGGGGCGAGGTGCTCACCGGCGTCGGCGGCCGCGTCCGTCAGCTCGGAGCGATGGTCGTTCTCGGGGCGCTGGCGCTGGCTGCCGTTGCGGCCTCGAGCCTGGCCGCGCCGGAGCTGGTCGGGCTGCCGCGCGCCGCGGCACTGTCCCTCGGGCTCGTCGTGACGTTCATCGTTGATCTCGGGTTGTTCCTCGGTGCGTACACGCTGTTGTCCCCGACGTCCCGGCTCACGACCCGCCAGCTCCTGCCGGGCGCCACGCTCGCTGCGGTCGGCTGGACCCTGCTCCAGGTCGTCGGCGCGTCCTTCGTGGGCGCCCAGGCCGATCGGGCCAACCTCATGTACGGGGCACTGGGCGGCGTCGTCGCGCTGTTGCTGCTGCTCTACCTCGCGGGTCGGCTCTACCTCTACGGCGCCGAGCTGTCGGCCACGCTCGTCGAGCGGCGGGACGGTCCGCTCGGGGACGGGGGCGTGCC
Source organism: uncultured Actinomycetota bacterium (assembly GCA_964608935.1). GTDB lineage: Bacteria > Actinomycetota > Nitriliruptoria > Nitriliruptorales > Nitriliruptoraceae > CAZSQF01. The sequence goes on from CAZSQF010000025.1 coordinate 18,871, forward strand.
TCCCGTAGAATCGTCGTGACTCGACCTTTGCCGAGCCACCTCCGGCGACGGTCACCGCGACAAGGCGATCCCCGTGAGCTCCTTCCCCGAAACACGACTCCGCCGGTTGCGGCGCACCCCGGCTCTGCGTCGGGCATTCGCCGAGAACCGGCTCCATGCGGCCGGGCTGGTGCTGCCGGTGTTCGTCAAGGACGGGAGCGGCGACCCGGAGCCGGTCGGTTCGATGCCGGGGGTGTTCCAGCACACCTCCGCCTCGGTCGTCGACCTGGCCAAGCGGGCGGACGCGGCCGGTGTCGGCGGTGTGCTGCTGTTCGGCATCCCCGAGACCAAGGACGCGGTCGGCTCCAGCGGCTGGGACCCGGCCGGACCGGTCCCCACCGCCGCGCGGGCGCTGCGCGACGCGCTCGGCGACCGGCTGGTCGTCTGGG
>CAZSQF010000026.1:0-19062 GCA_964608935.1 uncultured Actinomycetota bacterium
CTCGGTTCGGGCGGAACGTCCCTTTGGCACGGGGGAGTTCAGGGACCTGGATCTCGAGTTCGCTCCAGACCTGATCCAGTTCTTCGCTCAGGTTCTCGTAGCGAAGGACTCGATCGACGATGACCGTATCGTTGTCGCTATACATACCAAAGTTAGAGAGCTTGTCTGGCTGGATCCTTGCAAGCCAAGAACTGAAGTCCAGATCTGAATACTTGGACCTGCGAAGAGAATAATAGTAGAAGGACACCGCCTTGTCCCACGGGTTTCGATCAATAGTAAACGTCAGATATTGCTCCCAAGCATCTGCCCCGATGATGCGGCGGCCGGCCTTCGCGGTCATGTGGTTGTGGAACTTCCTCGGTCGCGAGCGGTCCCTCAGAGCCTTGTAGAGGTATCGCGGGCGGACGAGGTCGCCCCCACTGGCGAGATAGTTCTGTGGGGGGAGACCTCCGACCTGTCGACGCATGTCTTCGTTGGAGGTGGGGGTGATGACGTCCTCAGCGCTACACGCGGTCGACAGCACGATCTCGACCGACGTGCCGGCCACTTTTCTCGTCTTCACGAACACTGCCCCAATGGAATGGGCGACGATCATCGTCAAACCTCATCGGTCCGAGTCATCCCTTATCGGCTCGGGTTGGGCGCTGACAGTACACGCCATACCTGGTCGGCGATGTCCTCGGGGGACCAGGCCGCGTCCAGGTCGATCGCATGGACGTCCGAGCCCGTGTGTCCGATGGCCTCGGCAACCATGTCGTCGAATGCCGCATGCCGATCCCACCAGTTCAGCCGCGGGAGATGCCCGAACCAGAGGGATCGCACCCTTTGTCGTGCGGCTCGGGGCCGACGTAGCCAACCGGTGTGCTTCGAGGCATCGAGTTCGGCCTTGCGTCGCAGGTACCGTTCTCGGGCGACCTTGTCGTCGGCACGGAGTACGACGACGACGCAATCTACCTGCGCGTAGTAGTCGAGGATCCGGCTCACCAGGCGTGCCCGGGAGTGGTCGTCGCTCCAGGGAAGAGCCAGCAGCCAGTTGAGGGGGCCCTCCTCGAGTATGAGCGGGTCGCCCGGTGTGCGCGCGGCGACGAGCCGGGCTAGCCCCTTCAGCACCTTCCACCCCCGGCGAACCCGTGCGCGACGATCCCCGTCGGCTTCCCGGATGATGGCGAATGTGATCCTGCGAGCGCTCGTCGCAAGTGACCGGTGGCGGGCGAGCGCGAACAAGGCCGGGGTGACGCGGACATACTTGACATCACGCCGGCGGGTGCCGGGCCGATCGGCGATGAGTCGGTCCATGAGCGCTTGGCCTGCCGCGGACTTGCCGATCCCCGGAAGCCCGAAGAACTCGATCGAGCGCGCCGCACTGAGCACGGTTGGTTGGTGTGAGCTCACGGTCCGTACTCTCTTGAACGGCGTGCGAGGTGTGCCGCTTCCCTGCGCATAGCATGGCGCTTCGCCGGTGGGAGCTTCGCTCGGGCGGCGCGGCAGCGTACTGCGATGGTCCCCGCGGGATGAGGGTAGGCGCAAGTGATCTCGGACCGGACTGGGCGGACGGAGCCGGAGCCGCCTGCGGCCGCGCTGCTGGGTCCCACATCGACCGCCGCGTGATCCGCCGCCCGATCGTCGTGTTCCTGCCCACGCTGCGTGGCGGCGGCGCGGAACGCAACATGCTCCGTCTCGCGGGCGCGTTGGTCGACGCTGGTGAGCCGGTCACGGTCGTCGTCGCGGATGCGCGTGGCCCCTACCGACCGCAGGTGCCATCCGGCGCGGCCTTCGTTGACCTGGGTGTCCGGTTCCTGCCGACCTCGGTCCTGCCGATGCGCCGTTGGCTTCGCGCACATCCGCCGGCGGTTGTGCTGTCGGCGATCAATGGAGCGAACGTGGTCGCCCTGGTAGCGCGGCGCCTCGCCCGCGTGGACACGCCGATCGTGGTGTCGGAGCGCAACACGCTCTCACGCTGGAGAGCCGACGGCTGGAGTGTCCAACGTCGCTGGCTGATCCCATGGCTGGTCCGATGGACCTACCGGCAGGCCGATGCGATCACCGCAGTCTCTGACGCGACGGCGCGCGATCTGGCGGCGTTCCTGAAGGTGTCGCCGGACCGCATCCGCGTGGTGCCGAACCCTGTGGTGGACGCTGACCTCGAGCGTCTTGCATCCGAACCGCTCGACGACGAGGACGAGCAACGGCTAGGTGACGGGCCCGTGATTCTCACGGTCGGGCGGCTCGTGTCCCAGAAGGATCCCGAGACGCTGTTGTCCGCCTTCGCCATCGTCCGCGCAGCCCATCCGGATGCCAAGCTGATCGTGCTCGGCGACGGCCCCCTGCGTGACGCTGCCGAGCGGTTCGGCACCGAGATCGGCCTCGAAGGCGCTGTGGCCTTCGTTGGCTTCCGGAGCAATCCGTATCCGTGGATGAGGCGTGCCGATGTCGTGGTGCTCGCGTCACGCTACGAGGGATTGCCGACCGTGCTGATCGAGGCGCTCGCGTGTGGAGCCGCCATCGTGGCAACGGATTCACCGGGGGGTAGTTCAGAGATACTCGAGGCGGGTCGGTGGGGCCGGCTCGTACCCGTCGGCGACGTTCGGGCGCTGGCCGGCGCGATCACTGAACAGGTCGATGCGGGACGTTGGGTACATCATCCGGACGCGGCGATCGATCGCTACCGCGTCGACCGGGTGGTCCGCGAATACCTGGCGATCATCGAGGACGTCCGACGCCTGTGAGCCCGCGAACGGGTCATCGACTCAGCGTAGAACCTCGCCCCACAGCCTGCTCATCCGCTCGGGGGAGTAGTCCTGCATCCGTCGGCGCGCCTCGGCGCCCAGGCGCGCTCGAAGGGCAGCGTCGTCCATGAGCAAGATGAGCTTGTCCCTGAGATCGCGAACGTCGCCAGCGCGGAAGACCAGCCCCGATACGCGGTGCTCAACGACCGTGAGCGCTCCGGGAAGCTCGTCCGGTACGACACACGGCAGCCCCGCCGCCATCGCCTCCAAGATCGAGTTCGGCATCCCTTCATAGCGTGAGGCTGAGACGAAGATGCCTGCGCCAAGATACGACGAGGTCGGGTCGGGCACGAAGCCCGTGAACCGCACCTGGTCGGACACACCGCAGTGGGCGGCGAGGGACTTGAGGCGGTCCAACTCGGGGCCGTCGCCGATGACCTCCAGGGACCAGTCCGGACGGGTTGCGGCTGATCGTGCGAATCCCTCGATCACGAGGGACTGTTGCTTGTGATCGACCAGACGGCCGACGGTGAGGAGCAACTGGGAGTGCCCTGGGTCGGCGCGCTTCGTCGGGATGGTCACAGCGTTGGGCATCAGGCGCAGCTTGTGTGCGGGGACGTAGCGCCGCATGTCCTCGAGCGCCACCTGGGTGTTCGCTGTGACAATGTCGGCGAAGCGATACAGGAGCCACCGCGCCACGCGCGTCGGCCGGGGATGGTGCTGCCGCGAGGTGTCGTTGCGCTCCGAGAGCACGACCTTCACGGAGAGGCCTCGTGTGGCAATGACGGCCAAGAGGTTGGCCGTAGTCAAGAAGGACACGACGACCGAAACATCCCGCTGACGGATTGTTGCCCGCGTCCGACTCAGGAGACGAATCACGCGTGGTAGGCCCCGGAAAAAGCCGACCCCAGCTAGAGCTTCCTCATCGATGTCAACGCCCAGAGCCAGTCGCTCGACGGGTGCCTCCATCGGGTAGCGATCATTCTCGGGTCCGGAGTTCGTGACGAGACAGAAGCGTGTCCCCGGCGGTCGTGTCTCGAGCAATGCTGCAACAGCACGCTCGGTACCCCCACCTTGGAATCCGGCGAGAAGAATGATGGCGACAGGCGTTTCCGGAATGTGCTCGTCCTCCAAGGCTTAGTCCGCGTGCCCGGAGAGTGGGGCAAGCTCGCGTGGGCACCGCAGCTCGGCGGTGCCGGGGCGTTTCGTGCCAGGCTGCTTCGGAAGGAGAATAACGCGGCCTCCGGAAGCGATCCGAGTGAGCCAGGTTCGAAGCGTCACGACTCGACGCGTCCGAAGACTGCATCCAAGCGTCTGAGTGAACCATCAGGGCTGCGTTGCATCTGCAGGATCTCGATCAGGTCGAAGCCGAGGGAGTACATATCCGAGGTGAGTTGACCGAAGCGGTAGCTGTCGTCGAATCGCCGCGCCACGGAAACCTCGGCGATAACCAACTGTGTTTGCGCGAGCGTCCTGTGACCACCGCGGATGACGGCCAGCTCATGGCCTTCCGTATCGATCTTGACGACAAACGGGGGCGTGAGTCCGTGATCGAAGACGACATCGTCAAGTGTCCTCAAAGGGACCGTGCGCCGTGCGATGACGTTCTTCTCCGTGAGCTTGGTCCGTGTGTGAAGCGAGCTCGTGGTCAGAGAGTTACCGATGTCGATCGTTGCCTCACCGGGCTCCGCGCTCAGTGCAACCATTTCGGCGACGCCCCGTCGATGCGCAAGAATGGACTTGATGTCGCTTTCGAACTCGTGGAGCGGTTCCACGAGCAGAAGGTCAGCGTCGGGGAACGAACGGTACAGGTCGGGGGTTCCATGCCCGACTCCTACGTCGATTACCGTCTTCGGGTCACCGAGCCCGCTCAGGACCTGTACAGGCCACTTCCCCTCGCGCGCCCGGTCCGCTGGGTGAACACGCTTTAGCTTGTAGCCAGCCGATCTCAGTACCCATTTTGTGAAACGTTTCACCGGCGTCTCCTGTTGCGCCCTGCACCATGGGGGCCGACCGAAGCCCGTAGCGACGCTAACGTATCTCGGTTGCGGCACCGCCCGGAGGTGTCCGTTCAGGAAGGTGGGACGGAACATGCGCGTCGTTCTCGCGCTGCGTTCGTTCCACCCGAACATCGCTGGATGGATCGAAGGTCTGAAGGGGCGGGGCCACGATGTGCGTGTCATCGTCAGCCTGAAGACCTCGAAGCAGCCGCACGGGGACTACGACCTTGTGTTCGTCGAGAACGTCGGCTGGCTGAGTCGTGGGCTGACGCGGCTGTTCCGCCTGGATTCGCAGCTCAAGGTCGAGGTCTGGCGCCCTGTGCGCCTCTGGCGGGCCCTGGCCGAGCCGCACCCTGATGTCGTCCTGATGAAGACGCAGGGCGTGAGCACGCTCATGATCTCCCTCATGGCGCTCGCGTTGAGGGCCAGACGCGTCTCGTGGGGCAACCAGCCGTGGCAGCGCGCAGGCCGATGGCGGCTGCTCGCGCGGCTCGGCTTGATGCCCCGGCGGCACGTGCGCACGACGGCGGAGCGCGTCGGGGCGATCGGCTCACCCGCCGAGACGCGTGGCCCGGACCGGTACGTCCCCTACGCCGTGAGGCTCCCGCCACAGGTGCGGGCTCCCCGCGCCGACCGGGAAGGGCCGATCCGGGTCCTGACCGTCGCTGAGTATCGGAGTCCGAGGAAGCGCCCCTGGTGGACCCTGGAGGCCGCCGCTCGGGCCGGCTTGCTGGACGGGCAACTGGAATTCACGTTCGTGGGGGTCGGGACGTCGGAATCCCCGGGCTACCAGCGGCTGGTCGAACTCGTAGGGGAGCACGACTGCGGGCCCCTCGTCACGACACGATTCGGTGTGCCACATTCCGAGATGGACGCAATCTACGCGTCCCACGATCTGCTGGTGCTCCCCAGCCGCGACGAGCCCTTTGGCATGGTTGTGCTCGAGGCCATGGCACATGGGCTCGCAGTCGTGGTCAGCGACGCCGTCGGTGCGAAGAGTTGTGTGCTGCCCGGAGACACCGGTTTCGTGTTCGACAGCCACGACATCGCAGATCTCGCCGACAAGCTGCGACACCTCGCCGAGGCGCCGGCTCTGCTCGACCGGATGGGGCTCCGGGGCCGTGCGCTGGTCGAAGCCCACGCCTCACCGGACGGCTGCGCCCAGGCGATCGAGGAGGTGGCGGGAGTCCGAGGCCGGTGACGCGTCGTCAGTGGAGGCTGTCGTAGACCTCCACCACGGTTGCCACGTGCCGCGCGATCGAGAAGCGTGCGGTCACGTCGGCCTGCGCTGCCCGCGCCATCTCATTCGCATCGTCCGGACCCGTCAGGACGTGCGCGACCGCGGTTGCGAACGCCTGCTCGTCGTCCGCGGGTACGAGCATGCCGTTCGTACCCGACCGGATGATCTCGACATTGCCACCGTCCGCCGAGGCGACCACGGGCGTGCCCAAGAACATCGCCTCGACCACCGTGCGGCTGAAGGGCTCTGCGGTCGAGGGGGCCACCATGACGTCGCTGGCCGCGAGCCAGGGATCGACCGGCGCACGGAAGCCCATGTGCCGGACCTCGCACTCGAGGCCCAGCTCCTGGATCCGGCGATCCACCGCCGTGGCCGTCGGCTCGACGCGCTCGCCGAACATCGGAAAGATCGCCTCGACCCCGTGGGTGCGCAGCAGCTTGGCGGCCATGTCGACAAAAACCAGCGGTCGCTTCCGCGGGATGTACTGGGCGACGAAGCTGATGATCGGGACGCCCGGGGAGCAGCCGAGCTCCCGCACGAGCGCCTCACGGTGCTCGTGCCGGTGGGCACCTTCCGCCGACGGCTCGAACGGGTTGTCGATCACTCGTGTGCGGTGTGACAGGTATGGGGGGAGCGTGCTCTGCACGAAGCTCGAGACGGCGAGAATCTCGTCTGCCAACCGGGCGACTGCGGCCATCTTCTTCGACAGGCCGGCGTTGCGTTGGTGCCACACGTGGCGGCGCCGGGCCGCGCGGGAGGCAAGCCCCCATGTTCGGTGGATACGGGCGTCGTTGGTATGAACCACGTCGACGCCGTGATGACGCAGGAAAGAGGCCAAGGCCGGTATCCGGCTGCCCGTCGCGGCAGCCTGCGTGGTCCGGCTGCGTGCGCTGAAGGGGCTGCGGCCCGGGGCAGGCAGCCAGTCGACGCCACGCCGGTCGAGTTCCACGGTCAACGGTCCCTGCTCGTGGACGACGACGAGCGGCTCGTAGTCGGTGTCGCGCAACCCCTCGATGAGCAGGAGAGCCGACAGGTGGCTTCCACCGACGGCGTCCCCGACGAACGGGAAGCACACGACGGATCGACCTTGTGTCATCGCGATGCCCACGACGGTGTACCCATGGCGCGGTGAGGCTACGCGACGAGGCCAACGTGGGTCTCGTGCGGTGGCTCGACGCAGGCCGCCGGCATGGCCCGTATAGCCTCGGGCCTGCTGCGCGGTGCCTGTCGGTCCTCGCAGCAAGGACGACCCAGAAAGGGGCGGTGTTGCCGAGTCGGAGCCCGGGCCCTGTCGCACGTCCGACGATGTACCTGCTCGTCGAGATCAAGGTCCGCGAGTTCCGGGCCAAGCTCTTGCTCGCCAGCATCGCGGCTCGGCACGGGTATCGGGTGTACCTCGGTACCCGCAGCGCGGTGATGGAGGCCGTCCAGGCGCGTCCCCGCCGGGCTGGCGTCTACTACTTCAAGGGCGGCGAGCCCCCGCGCGCCTTGTCGATGGTCGCGGACCGGTGCGAGTTCGTCGTCGGACAGGATGAGGAGATCGGGCCCGCGTTGAACCCGGACGATGTCGCGTTCGGCTGGCGCGCGCGCTACAGCGGTGAGACGAGCGCGCTGATCGACCAGATCTATCTGTTCTCGTCCCCGCACCTCGACGTGCTGCGGCAGATCCGGCCGGAGCTGGCCGACAAGGCCAAGGTGACGGGTTGGCCACGGGTCGACCTCTGGCGTGAGGAGTTCCGTGCGGCCGACGACCGACGGGCTTCGGCGCTCCGGCAGCGCTACGGCCCATACGTGCTGTTCGTGTCCAACTTCAAGGTCAACAGCGAGGAGCAGCGTCAGCGGCGCATCGAGGTGGCTCGCGCCTCGCGGTCACCAGTCGCGGCTGGTGGTGAGGCCAACACGGTCCCGCTCGACCACGACTACGGGACCTACGCCACCCACCGGCTGGAGTCCTATCAGCGTGCCGTCGAGGTCCTGCGGGAGGTCGGACGGGCAACCGACGGCCACATCGTCGTCCGCGCACATCCGGCCGAGGATCCCGCCCGGTGGCAGGAGGACGTCGCCGGCGTGCCAGGTATCTCGGTCGTGTCACAGGGAGAAGCCGGACCGTGGCTGCTGGCTGCCGCCGGCGTGCTCCACGCCGGGTGCACCACCGCGGTCGAAGCGGCGCTCTACGGCGTGCCGTGCGGCTATCTGGAGCAGGTCGGCTACCTGCCGGGCAATGTGCGCTCGACGGGTTCCTACCAGGTGTCGATGCCGCTGGTCGACGTCGATGAGGCGGTCGCGTTCGTCGAGGACGCCCTGTCGGGACGCCTGGAGGCGCCGGCTCCACGGGACCTGCCCGAGTCGGCGGTCGGTCCCCGCGGCGGCCTTGCGTCCGAACGGATCGTGCGTGAGCTGGCGGCGCTCCCCGTCACGCCTGAGCCGCCGTTGGGTTCGAAGGCCGCGGTGGCGGTCCAGCGCCGGGCTGCGCGCGTCGTGTCGCGCTGGAGGGCATGGGTCACCTCGGGCCGTGCTGGCCCGACGTTCGTGGGCACCAATGCACAGGCGAAGGTCCCGGGAGGCTTGCACCTGCCGGAGGCACGCCGGATCCTGGCGGAATTGGGGCAGTCGGATGGTCTGGTCGTGGACGAGCCGCGCTTCAACCTCCTCCGGATCGAGGACGTCGGGACAACCCCGCCGGGGTGACCCACCTGGATGTGACAGGCTGTACCCACTGACAACGGCGAACCGGCCGGAGGCGGCCGGCGACGGGTGACGAGAGAGACACGTGAGCCTGGGATTCGAACGAGCAGTTGTGACCGGTGTCGCCGGGTTCATCGGGAGCAGCCTCGCACAGCGCCTGCTGTCCGAGGGCGTCCACGTGCGTGGCCTCGACAACCTGACGCCGTACTACTCGCAGGCGATCAAGCAATCCAACCTCGAGGCACTGCAGGCGTATCGGGGGTTCGAGTTCCGGTCGCTCGACCTGGCGCAGGACCCGATCGTCGACCACCTCGATGACATCCCGGTGGTGTTCCACCAGGCCGCGCAGCCAGGCGTGCGCTCGTCGTGGGAAACCGGGTTCGTCGCGAGCGTGACCAACAACATCACCGCGACCCAGCGGTTGCTCGAGGCTGCGAGGCAGGTCGAGCTCGAACGCTTCGTCTACGCCTCCAGCTCGTCGGTGTACGGCGAGGCGGCTGAGCGGCCGATGCGCGAGGGCGGCCCGTTGCGCCCGTTCAGCCCGTACGGGGTCACGAAGCTCTCGGCGGAGCAGCTGTGCACCGTCTATGCGAGCAACTTCGGCGTGCCGACCGTGTCCCTCCGGTACTTCACCGTGTACGGACCGCGCCAGCGCCCCGACATGGCAACTCACCGGCTCCTCCAGGCAGCACTGAACGGCACCCGTTTCCCCGTCTTCGGCAGCACGTCATACGTCCGGGACTTCACGTTCGTCGACGACGTGGTCGCGGCCAACCTCGCGGCCGCGACGGTGTCGGTCGACCCAGGGACGATCGTCAACGTCGCCGGTGGTGCCACGGTGACGATGGCCGATCTCATGGCGGCGGTGGAGGAGGTGACCGGGCGCACGCTCCAGCTCGATGATCAGGGCAAGCGAGCCGGTGATGTGACCCACACCGAGGCCGATCTCACCCGCGTCCTGCAGCTGCTCGGATGGCGGCCGTCGGTCGGGCTGCTCGAGGGCCTTCGCGCGCAGCGGGACTGGCACGAGAAGCATGCGGCGCTGCTCGGCGACGCGTAGCGGCTGGTCAGCTGCGCGACTGTTGGATGATGAGGTGCCCGAGCAGGCCGAAGAAGACCGTCTGGATCCCGAACAGGCCGAAACCGATCACCGCGTTCGGGTTCTGGACCGGCTTTGGATTGTTTCCGAGTATCCACTGTGTGAAGTCCCAGCCGAACACGCCTGCGCCGAGCAGCACGAACGTCAGACCGACCGGGACGAAGACGCGCAGCGGGCGCAGGGTCGCCAGCATCAGGAGGATCTGGGGGAGCACGCGGAACGGGTACTTCAGCGACACGAACGACTTGCCGGTGTTCCGCTGGTGGAACGCGACCGGGACGTGCGCGAACCGCGCGCCCTTGTGATAGGCGTCCAGCAGGATCTGCTGGGTGTAGTTGTAGGCGCCCGGGATGTAGAACCGCTCCAGATAGGTCCGGTGCGCCGCGAAGATGCCGGGCTGGCTGTCCTTCACCGCCCAGCCGGTGAGCCAGGCCATCAAACGGGTGAAGACGGTGTTGCCGAGGCGGCGCACCAGCGGCATCCGGTACGAGATCCGTTCGAACCGGTTGCCATAGACGAGATCCGCCTCGTCGTCGAGGATGGGCTGGATCAGTGCGGCGATGTCGTCCGGGTCGTGCTGGAGGTCCGCGTCGAACTTGACCACGATGTCTGCATGGTCTGCCCGGGCCGCCGTCAGGCCGGAGCGGATCGCAGCGCCCAGGCCACGGTTCTGGCGGTGACGGACGATCCGGTCCGCCCTGGCCGAACGAGCCATCTCGCGCGTGCGGTCGGTCGATCCGTCGTCGACGACGTAGACGCGGAGCTCACACCCGAGCTCGGCGAGGCTTGAATCGAGCGATCGAAGGGCCTCGATCGTGCCGACGATCGAGTCTTCCTCGTTGTACGCGGGAACGACCACGATCAGGCGTTGCAGCTCCACGTCCATCGCGTTGGCCTGTTCCTCGTCCCTGTCGACCAGCCGCACCGACACTCACCTCTCCGCGCCCGTTGGGCTTCGCTGCGCACCGGCAGGCTAGTCGCCCCTCTCCGCCGGCTTCGGCGTGTGGGCGGCTACACTCCGGCCCAGCTACTGGTCAGCTGATGGCGCGCTGCCCGCGGTGTCACCAGCCACGTTTCGCTGAGGTCCCATGTCCGCACCAGTGACGCTGACGCGCGAGAGCACGCCGTCGGATCCCGATCCCGTCCCGGCCCCTCGCCCATGGGGCCGAAGGGTCGACATCTCCGTCGTCCTCTTGCTCTTCACGGCGGCGACCTTCGTCCTGATCGAGTTCCGCCGAGAGCCGGTCTACTCCGACGACCTCGGCTACTGGAACCGCTGGGAGCGCCTGGGCCAGTCGACAGGGATGGCCAACCACTACCGCCTCGGCATGATCGGGAGTGTCGGGCTGGCCCGGCTCGTCTTCGGCGACTCGATGGCGGCCTACAACGCCGTCGGCATCGTCTACGGGGCGGGCCTGATCGTCGCACTGTACGTCCTGACCCGCCTGCTGTTCCCCAGGCCGGTCGCCGTCGGGGCTGCCGTCCTTCTGCTCACCAGCCCGGTATTCCTCGAGGACGCGACGCTGCTGCTGCCCGACTGGCCGTCGATGTTCTGGTTCGTGACCGGGTTGGCCCTGTTCGTCTACGCGGCCACCAGATTGGAGAACCGGCGACACTCGGCAGCCGTGGCCTTCGGCGCCGGTATCTGCTTCTTCCTCGCGATCTGGATCAAGGAAAGCTCGCTCCCGCTGCTCTTCGCCGTGCCCATCTGCGCGCTGCTGGTGACCCGTGCTCGTGAAGCGATCCGTCTCACCCTCATTGCCGCCAGCTCCGCGGTGCTCTTCCTCGTGGTCGAGTTCAGCATCCTGTGGATGCTGTTCGGGGATCCCTTCCGACGCCTCGACGTGATCCTCGGGGGCCACATCGGGCGGCGCACGTCGACGACGCTGGGTGGCCAGGTTGAGCCGACGCGGGGTGGGTCGGGTGGAGGTGGCGGCCGCGGCAGCGACCGCACGTGGGCGGATCTGGCGAACCGGTACGTGGAGCGACTCGAGACCGTTGCGACCGGCCAGTGGGTCATCACGTTCCTTGCGTTGGCGCTGCTGGTGACGTTGATCGCGCGGTCGAGGAGGCTGTGGTTCCTCGCGGTGCCGACCATCATCGGGCTCGGGTTCGCGGTGTTCGGTGTCGGGTCCATTCAGCCACTGGTACCGCTGCTCAGCATGAAGCTGCGGTATCTGTCGATCGGCTGGGTCTTCCTGATGGCGCTGGCCGTCGCAGCGGTCTGGACCCTCCTGCACTGGACGGCATCGAAGATCGGCCCGTCCCTCGACGCGTCGCCGCGCGTCGTCCACGGCGCCGCGGCGAGCATCCTGCTCGTCACGGTCGGCATGGTCTCGTTCAGCGGGATCAGTGACGCTGCCGAGCGACCGGTGTTCGTTCGCAGCGGCGAGGACGGGCTGCTCCAGATCGCCACGGCAGTCGACGAGATGCGTGCCGAGGGGGTGCCGCTCAACAAGGTCATCGCGGACGGGCGGAGCCTGATCGGCCTCGGCATCCAGCTTCGCGCCGACGACAAGTACCTCCTCGACGGCGCGACCAGCGACTTCAGCCGGGCCGAGCCGGCGGACCTGGTGGTGGTCAACCGCAAGCGGATCGGCCAGGCCCGACAGCCAGGCTCAGGGGACGCCCTCGACGAGGACGTGCTGGTACCACCGCCCCACTGGCGGCGGATTGGCGACACCGGCATACAGGACTTCCGCATTTACTACGTCGAGGAGCCGTCGGCGACCGCTCCCGCACCTCCTCCGCTCACCACCTCGGGTGAGGTGGTGACCACCCTCATGCGAGGAAGCCTCGTGGGTGACGATCCCGGCCAGCTCGTCGAGCAGCTGACCGACGACGGGGTGCTCGTGTTCATCGAGGATGCCGAGCGGGCCCGCCTGATCCTCGGAGACGGCAGCCACAACCGTGGGCCCGAGGGCGAGGATGCGGAACGGTTGACCATCCGTGAGCCAGGACGATTCGGCGTGCGGGTGGAGTTCCATATCGGCCCGGACGTGGAGCTAGAAGCCTTCAGGCTCAGGACATTCGACGAAGCCGGCGAACAGATCGGGAACTCGCGCATGTACCGGGTCACCGAGGACGGACGTGTGTCGGAGTCCGGGTTCCTCGCCGAGGGCGAACCCATGAGCTTCGCGGACTCGGTCGAGGTGCAGCCCGGCGAGCAGCTCACGTTCCGGGTCGTCGGTTTCCTGAACGGCACGGGATCGGTGACGATCGACCGCATCGCGGTCGAGTTGATCCCCACCGACTGACCGGGCCCGTCCGCCGAGCCGGCCGCCGACTTCCGCGAAGAGGGGTGACAGATGCCTGACGGTCCGCGACCCATCAGCCACGTGGTGGGCGCACGGCCGAACTTCATGAAGGCCGGGCCGGTGATCGACGCGCTCGACCAGCATGGCGTCGCCCAGCAGGTGGTGCACACCGGCCAGCACTACGACGCGCAGATGTCGGCCGTGTTCTTCGACCAGCTCGGCATCCGTCAGCCGGACGTCAACCTCGGGGTGGGCTCGGGCACCCATGCCCAGCAGACGGCGGCCCTGCTCACGGGCCTGGAGGATGCGTTCACCGCCGTGCCGCCACGGGCCGTGGTGGTGTACGGAGACGTCAACTCGACCCTGTCGGCCGCGCTCGTGTGCGCCAAGCTCGGCATCCCGACGGTGCATGTCGAAGCCGGGCTGCGCAGCTTCGACGACACCATGCCCGAGGAGATCAACCGGCGGCTGACCGACGCGGTCGCCGACCTGCTGCTCGCCACCAGCTCGGAGGCGCTCGAGCACCTTGCTCGCGAGGGCCGGCCGCGTGACCAGGCGCATCTGGTCGGCAACACCATGATCGACACGCTGCTGCGCAACCTCGATCGGCTCGACCCCGAGGTGGTGCGCGCGGCACTCGACGTTCCGTCCGAGTACGGGGTGGTGACCTTGCATCGGCCGGCGAACGTCGACACCGCCGACGCCGCCGGAGCGGTTGCAGGCGCGGTCAACCAGATCGCCGTGGAGCTGCCGCTGGTCATCCCGCTGCATCCGCGGGGTCGTGCACGACTGGCCGAGGCGGGGCTGGTCGACACCGAGCGGACCCGGATCGTCGAGCCGCTCGGCTACGTGGAGTTCCTGTCGCTCGTGCGGGGCGCGCGGCTCGCGCTGACCGATTCGGGTGGCGTGCAGGAGGAGACCACTGTCTTGGACGTCCCGTGCCTGACGCTGCGTGCCAACACCGAGCGACCCATCACGATCACCCACGGGACCAACCGGCTGGTGACCACGGCCGACGCACCCGAGGCGGCACGCGCGATCCTGTCTGGCGAGACGTCCTTCCCGACGGAACGCCCGCCACTGTGGGATGGTGCGGCCGGACCGCGCTGCGCGAAACTGATCGTCGAGCGCTACCTCTGACCGATCAGCCGGTGCGCTCGGACGCGAGGGGCGCGACCCCGAGCGTCCGGTAGACCTCGAGATAGCGCTCGGCATTGTGCCGCCACGTGTGGTGCTCCAGCACGTGACGTCGCGCCTCGTGCCCCAGCTTCTCCCGCAGGTCGGCGTCCTCCGCCAGCTCCGCAATCCGGGCGGCGAGGTCGTCCGCCTCCTCGGGCTCGAAAGACAGCCCTGTGTTCCCCTCCTGGATCATCGAGCGCAGCACCGGCGTGCCCGACACGACGATCGCACGACCGGCGGCCATGGCCTCGTACGGCTTGAGCGGGCTCACCAGCCGGCACACCCGGGCGTTGGTCCGGGGGACCACGAAGACGTCGATCAGCCCGTAGTAGGACCGCACAGCGTCGTGCGGGACCCGTCCGGTGAAGGTCACGACGTCCTCGACTCCGAGATCCCGGGACTGGCGCTCGAGCCCCGGTCGCACCTCGCCATCACCAACGAGCAGGCACCGAACCGACCGACCGTCGGCCTTCAACCGGGCGACAGCGTCGATCAGCACGTGGATGCCCTCGTACCCGGTGAAGCTCGAGATGTAGCCGACCACCACGTCGCCGGATCCGATGCCGAGCCGGGTCGCGAGCTCGTCGTCGCGGGGAGCCGCCTCGAAGGCGGCGGCGTCGACGGCGTTGGGGGCGAGGCTGATCCTGGCGGGATCGATGCCACGATCCACGAGCTCGTCGCGCATGGTGCCCGCCAGGGTGATGACGTGGGTCGCCCGAGAGGCTGCATCGGTCTCGCGCTGGCGGCGCAGGCGGTAGGCGGCGCTGTCGGCACCGACGCCGTCGCGCTTGGCCAGCCAGGTCTCCTCCCAGAAGCCGCGCATCTCGTAGACGACCGGGAGGTCGAAGCGCCTGCCCACCTCCAGGCCCACCAGCGCGTTGCGGAAGTCTGAGGCCGCGTGCAGCACCGCCGGCCGTAACCGTTCGACCAGGTCGCTCAACGCGTCCACGTGTCGCTCCAGGCGTTCGTCGAGCGCCAGCGGCAGCCGAGCGTCGGACGGGATCGGGAGCCGATGGTGGGGGACGCCGCCGATGCTCTCCTCGAGCGGTGCGTCGCGGCCCTCCTCCCACGGGAAGCCGAGCTGGGTGGCGACGTGCACGTCGATCCCGAGCGCCTGCTGTGCCCGCACGGTGTGGTCCGTGCGGACGCAATAGCCCGAGGAGGCGTACGGGACGGATCGGCCCACGACGTGCAGGACCCGTCCGGGCACGGGTTGGAACGGTGACACCGACCTGGCCGGGGCCTCCCATTCCCCCCGGAACACCTGCAGCTCTCCGTCGATGTCGCGCCGGAGCCGTCCGAGCTCGTGGTGGTCCGGGAACGCGGCCAACGCCCCATGCACGGCCTCGGCCGCGAGATCCAGGTGTCCGTCCCGCCGGAGCATGTGGAAGATCTCCTCCACGGCGTCGGTCCCCTGCTGCTCGACGGGCAGCTGCGACAGGAGGCGGTAGGCCTTGGCCGCGTCGCCGGTCCGGCCCAGGAACCACGCCAGCCCGCGGATCGCAGCCGCGTCAGAGCGTCCGGTGAGGTCGTCGATACTGGCCGTTGCCTCGTCGCGCCGCCCGAGCTCCCACAGCGTGACCGCACGGGCCGCGCGGGCCTGCGGGTCACCGCCCGTTACATCGATGAGGCGGTCGGCCGCGGCCAGGCCGAGATCGAGCTCGCCGACCCGCACGAGCCCGTTCCAGGCACGCTGGACGTGGTAGGCCGACACCGTCGGCCTCTCGAGAACCCGCCGCCAGCAGGCCGCGCTTGCCGCCCGATCACCGAGCTGGTGGTAGAGGTTGCCGAGGTGGACCAGCGCGGGGACCCAGTCCGGCCGTTCCGCGATCGCCGCTTCGCCACTGACGCGGGACTCCTCGAGCCGGCCGAGGCGCCGCAGCGCCTTGCCCCGCCAGGTCCAGGTCCGCACCGTCGGCCCGACCTCCTCATGGGCGCGGTCGAACCAGCGCAACGCGTCGGCATCCTCCCGGACGGCGAAGGCGACCTTGCCAAGGCTCAGCAGTGCCTCGCGGTGGAGGCGCACGACCTGCCGGGGCCGATCCGGACCCGACAGCTCCGCCGTCGTGCGTTCGAGGAGCCGGTCGAGAGCGGCTGGGTCCCGGAGCTCGCGGACGATCCGTTCCATCCTGGGCGGCGACAGTTCGAGACGTGGTGGGGCTTCGAGCGCGTGCCAGGCGAGCTCCGCGTGACCGTAGTCGGCGAGGCGGGCCGCGACGATGCGCCGCAGCTCGTCGTCGGCGCCGCGTTCCGCGGCGGCGATGACCTCCCGGCGATGTGTCCCGCCATCCGTCAGCGCCTTCAGGAGCGCACCGATGAGCCGGGGGTCCGGATCGTCCTCGCGCCCGAAGGGCAGCGCAGCGAGCAGCCTCGACAGCCCGGGTGTGTCGGCGGAGCGGGTGACCTCGCGCAGGAGGGCCGGACGCTGCCAGCAGGAGCGGATCACGCGGCGGTGCAACGCAGAGGTGCCAGAAACGGCAGCGAGCAGGAGCCGGCCTCGCAGCCGGCGAGCGGTACGCCGGACGCGCCCCCTTGCCGAGGTAGCAAGGCTCACGGTCAGGCGCGGGTGGCTCGACGGCATCCAAGGACCCTGGGTTCGAGAACGACAACCTGCGGTGGCGCCGCAGTCGGACGCCGTCCTGGCGTGTGCACACCCGCTGGCGACCTATCCACCGGCGAGCCTACCAAGCGAACGGCCCGCAGCCGCTGCTGCGTCGTGGCGGTCGATGCCCTCCGACGTGCCACCGGGGGGCCATCAGAGGCCGGCACGCCGGGTGATCCGCTCGACGGCGTCCTCGTCGAAGCCGGCCTCCAGAAGGGCCGCGGTGAGTCGGCCGGCCAGGAGCGTGGACCCACAGCGCGGGCAGAAGTTTCCCTGGCGCAGCTGGTCGGACAGCTGGAGGCCGCAGCGCGGACAGGCGTCGAGCTCCAAGCGGTCATGGACGCCGGCGTCGCGCAGCGCGTCCACGTAGCCGCGTGCGTACTCCCAGGGGATGTAGTGGTCGGGATCCGGCGCGAACGCGGGCTCGTGGACGGGGACCTCGCCCGAATCGATCAGGACCTCGAGGTTCTCGCGCAGCATGTCCCACTCGTAGTAGTGGTCCTCCACGCAGTCGTGGCAGAACACCGCGACGCCGCGGTAGCCCTCGGGTCGGAACGTGGCCTCGAAATCCGCGAGGTCGTCGAGGTCGCGCTGCACGAGGGTGGTCTCGTGCTCGTCCAGGCGCGGGTCGTCGTCGAAGGGTTCCTCGTCGAAGCCCTCGTCGTCGAACCGGTCGTCGTCCCCGGCCATCCGCTCCTCCTGGACGCTGCGCTGATGCCGGCCGACGGCCACGGTAGCGGCAGGCCCACCCCGGCAGGCCCCGGTGTCCACGAGCTCGTCGCGGTGCTGGCCGTGTCGGGGGGGATTCGCCAGTGGGCTAGATTTGGGAAACCTGGTAATGCCGCGCAATATCGACGGCACTCGCGCAGTCGCGATCTGCGAGATCGGGGATCGAACCGGCCTGCTCAAGGCAGGCGTGCAGCCTGGCGCGAACGGCAGGACTCGTCGGGAACCAGGTCGCGGTCGCGCCGAACAGGCGCTCGGCGGCCGTGGCGTAGCCTTGCAGCCGACGCGTCGGCGCGTCGTGGTCGCCGTTCTCGAGCAACGCAACGTCGTCGACGAGCATGGCGACCTTTGCTGGCGCTTCGGAAATTGGTGGGGCGCGCTGAGGTAGACGGGGCCGGTGGAGGGTGCTCGGAAGTGCACAGGGACTCCGCGAGAGTGGAGGTGTCTAACGCCTTCCACCGCTGGAGTCCCTGTGCTCGTTCAGCCTACGTCCATGTGCCGTGCCCTGGTCGGACTCGCCGACATCGACGTCGTCGGCGTGATCGGCTGGACCGTGCCGATGCAGGTCCACATCGCCTCCACCATCCCGCGCCCTTCCTGCTCGTTGTGCGGCGGCCCGGCGCGGATCAAGCAGACGATGCGACGGCGCCTGGTCGACCTGCCCTCCTTCGGCCGCCCCGTCGTCACGGTGTGGCGTCAGGTCCGCTGGCGCTGCCCCGCGCCCAGGTGTCGGGTCGGCTCGTGGATGCAGACCGACGAGCGGATCGTGATCGGCAACCGCGGCATGACCGACCGCGCCGCCCGCTGGGCCTGCGAGCAGGTCGGCCGACACGGCCGCTCGGTCGCCGAGGTCGCCGCCGATCTCGGCGCCGATTGGCACACCGTCAACCGTGCCGTGGTTGCCTACGGGCTCGCGTTGATCGACGATCCGGAGCGGATCGGGCCGGTGACCACACTCGGGCTCGACGAGACCGCGTTCGTGCGGCTCGGGCCCTACAAGCACCGGCTGTGGTCCACCCAGCTCGTCGGCGACAACCAGCTGCTCGACGTCGTACAGGGCCGAGATGCCGCTCCTGCGTGCGCTTGGCTCGCTTCCCGGACCGACGCCTGGCGGCAGAACATCGCCTGGGTGACCCTGGATCTGGCCGGCTCCTACCGCGCGGTGGCGGACACGATGCTGCCCCACGCGACCCAGGTCGCTGATCCGTTCCACGTCGTCCGGGCGGCCAACGAGCGGCTCGACGACACCCGCCGCCGCGTGCAACAGCAGGTGCTCGGTCATCGTGGCCGCAAGGCCGACCCGCTGTACCGAACACGGCGTCTGCTGGTCATGGCCGACGAACGCCTCGACGACGACGCGCGTGAACGACGGCGCGGACTGCTGGCCGCCGGCGACCCGCAAGGGCACGTACGAGACGCATGGACAGCAAAGGAAGCGGTCCGGGAGATCTACCGGATCGGCGATCCCGACCTCGCGCTCGAGTGGGTCCTAGAGCTTGCCAACACGCTCAACGATCGCACCTACTGCCCCGAGGTCCGCCGGCTCGG
>CAZSQF010000027.1:0-18939 GCA_964608935.1 uncultured Actinomycetota bacterium
GCTCGAGACCCTCCCCGGCATCGGCCCGGCGAAGGCCGCCGCAGTGATCCGGCACCGTGAGGAGCACGGTCCCTTCGCGGCTCCCGGTGACCTGCGGGCCGTTCCAGGCATCGGCGAGGCCACGTTCCAGCGCCTGGCGGACCTGATCGTGGTGCCATGACGGGGCGGCTGCCCGACGCCGTGGACGAGGACGGGCGACCGGCGCCGACGGGCGGCGAGGTGCTCGGCCCGCTGCCGGCGTGGGCGGTCGCCGCTGTGTTCGGGATCCTCGTCGGCGAGGCGGTCGCGCTCCGCGTCGATCAGGTGATCGTTCTCGGGACCGTCGCCGGGGCGGTCGGTGTCGTCGCCGCGGTGCTGGCCGTGGTCCTGCACCGTCGTGAGGCGCCGGCGCTCCTCGGCGGGGTGCTCGGGACCGTCGTCGTGGTCGCGGTCGGCATCGCCGGCGTCGCGCTGCGGGTCGATTCGACCGACCGCGGGTTGTTGCCCGTGCTGGCCCAGCAGGGCGGCACGGTCGATCTGCGCGCCACCGTGGTCCACGAGCCTCGTCCCACCGCCGCCGGTTGGCACGTGCTCGTCGTTGTCGGTGAGGTCGCCGGCGTGCCCACCCGGGAGCGCGCTGCACTGACCCTCGACGCCGACCCGCCACCGCTGGGGTCACGCTGGCTCGTCCGGGCGTCCGCACGACCGCTGCCCGACGGCGGCTACGGCCGCTGGCTCGCCCGCCAGCACGCCACCGTCGCGCTCGACGTCGGCTCCTGGCGTCCGGCGGCGCCGGCGGGGGTGCTGTCCCGGTCCAGCGAGCACGTCCGTGCGCGTGTCCGCGATGCCGCCGACCGCTACCTCGCCGACGGACAGGCCGGACTGCTGGCCGGGTTCGTCACCGGCGACACCCGGCGGTTGCCCGAGGACGACGCCGTGGCCATGCGGGCGACCGGCCTGACCCACCTGGTGGCCGTCTCCGGGTCGAATGTGGCGATCGTGGTCGGCGGGGTGCTGGGGGCGTGTGTCGTGCTGCGGTTCGGGGCGCGTGGGCGCCGGCGCGCCGTGGCGGCGACGGTGGTCTGGTTCGCGTTCGTCACCCGGTTCGAGCCCTCGGTGCTGCGCGCCGGCACGATGGCGCTGCTGGTCCTGCTCGCGTCGGCGCGCGGGGTGCCGCGCGACGCACGTCACGCGCTGGCCGGGGCAGTGCTGGTCCTCGTCCTGGTGGACCCGTTGCTGGCAGGGTCGCTCGGGTTGCTGCTGTCGGCGACCGCCACCGCGGGCGTGCTCGCCGTCGCGCCGCGGGTCCGCGAGCGGCTCGACTGGCTGCCCCGACGGGTCGCCGACCTGGCCTCGATCACCATCGGGGCACAGGTGGCCGTGGTCCCGATCCTGCTGGCCACCTTCGGCGAGGTGTCGCTCGCGTCCGTCCCCGCCAACCTGATCGCGGTACCGGCTGCGGCGGTGTCCGCCGTCATCGGGTTCGTCGGCTGTGTGGCGGCCCTGCTCCACCTCGAGGTCGGCGCGTGGCTGTTCTGGCTGGCGGGCCAGCCCGCCCGGGTCGTGCTGTGGTCGGCGCACACCTTCGACGGCGTCGGCGGGACCGCCAGGCTCGGCGCCCCCACCACCGTGCTCGCGCTCCTCAGCGGCTGTGGGTGGTTGCTCAGCCGGCCCCGCAGCCGTGGCGCCCGGGCCACCGCCTGGGCCAGCGCCGTGCTGGTGGTCCTGGTGGCCGTGCCGTTGGCAACGGGCCGCTTCGTGCCGGTCTCCGAGCTCACCGTCACCGCGATCGACGTGGGCCAGGGCGACGCGTTCCTGGTGGAGTCGCCCGGTGCGCGCGTGCTCGTGGACGCCGGCAGCGACGACACGGCCGCGTCGTGGCTGGCGGCCAACGGCCGCAGCCGGCTCGATCTCGTGGTCGCCACCCACCCGCACCTCGATCACCTCGGCGGGATCCCCGACGTCCTGCAACGCGGCCGCGTCGCCGCGCTGTGGTACCGCCCGGTGCCGACAGAGCTGCCCGAGGCGGCCGAGGTGCTGCATGCGGCCCGCGAGCGCGGGGTGCCGGTGCGTGGCCCCCAGGCGGGCGAGGTCGCCATCGTCGGCGACCTCGTCGTCGAGGTGCTGGGCCCGCCCCCGGGCCGGCCCTACCAGTGGTCGGGCAGCGAGCTCAACGACACCTCGATCGTGGTCCGCGTGACCTGGCAGGACCGGCGTGTCCTGTTCAGCGGCGACGCGGAGCACGCCGCCCAGGCCGACCTGCTCGGCGCGCCCGAGAAGCTCGAGGCCGAGCTGTTCACCGTGCCCCACCACGGGGCCGCCACCTCCGACCCGGACTTCCTCCGGGCCGTCGGCGCGCAGGTCGGGCTCATCGGCGTGGGGGAGGACAACCGCTATGGCCATCCGGCGCCGGAGGTGATCCACCAGCTCGACGCGCTGGGGATCGAGGTGTTCCGCACCGACCGGGACGGCACCACCCGCGTCCCCGTGCCCGCCCCCCGGCCCTCGCCCGTGCCGGCCGCGCTCGCCACCGTGCCGTTCGGGACGGGTGCCGACTCAGACGGCGTCGCCCCGTCGTTCGGGTGCGAGCTCCCCGGGGACCGGCCCGCCGGGGCTCGCCTCGCCGCCTCCATCCCGCGGTGACGCCCGTTGGTCCCTTCGAGGCGTCGGGATGTCGACGCCGCGCAGGACGCAACCGGCGTGGGCGGGTTGCCAGGCGCCGGCGGAGCGGGTCTCCTGGCCGGGCGACAGGAGCCGCGTCGTGATGCGAACCGGGTGGAAGCGCGCCGCGATCGTCGCCGGCATGCTGGTGGTCGGTGCCTGCACCGCGCCGGACGCCCCGGCTGTCGACCCGCCGGCGGCGGAGGAGCCGGACGACCCCGGGGTACCCGCGGACGAGCCGGACGACGCCGGATCCGACGAGGCTCCCGGCGGCGCGCTCGAGCCCGACGAGGACGACGAGCCCCGCGAGCAGCGTCGTGCGGCCGAGCTGCCGGTCCCGCGAACCGAGGTGACCGGCACGACCTGGGACGGGCGGATCGTCGCGGTCGGCGGCCTGACCGCCGACGGGGCCGCGCTGGCCGACGTGCACGTCTACGACCGGGAGGCCGACACGTGGACAGAGGCGCCCGCCCTCCCGGTGGCGCTGCACCACACCGCCGTGGAGGTGCTCGGCGAGCGCGTGTACGTCGTCGGCGGGTACTCGATCCAGGACGGGGCCTGGGTCGCGGAGGCGGCCGTGTGGAGCCTCGGCCCGGCCGAATCGGCCTGGCGCGAGGAGCCGTCGCTCGCGACTGCCCGTGGCGCGCTGGCCGTCGCGTCGACCGGCGAACGGCTCGTCGCGCTCGGTGGGGTGGACCGCGCAGGCGGGGTGCTGACCTCGACCGAGGTGCTCGAGCCGGGCGCCGCCGCGTGGGAGCCGGGGCCGTCACTCACCACTGCCCGGGAGCATCTCGACGCGACCGCGGTCGGTGACGAGGTCTATGCCATCGCGGGCCGTGCTGGTGGCTTCGACACGAATCGCGCCAGCGTGGAGGTGCTGCGCGACGGCGACTGGGTGGAGGCGCCCGCGCTCGCTCATTCGCGCGGTGGCATCGGCGCCGCAACCGTCGCCGGGGTGCCGTGCGTGACGGGCGGGGAGGAGCCTGCCGGCACGATCGGCAGCATCGAGTGCCTCCTCGACGGGCGCTGGGAGATCGTCGGGGAGCTCGAGGTCGCCCGACACGGCCTCGTCGTCGCCAGCCGTGACGGCGAGCTGCACGTCGTCGGGGGCGGTCCCGAGCCCGGGCTGACCGTCAGCGATGTCCACGAGGTGGTCCCCGTCGACGCTCCCTGACCGGCCCGCACGGACCCTGCCGGGCGGACGGTCGGCGGTGGCTAGGCTGTGGGCATGCTCCCGGTTCTCCTGCTCGCTGGCGACGACGACCTGCTCCTGCAGCGCGAGCTCGAACGAAAGCTCGACGACCTGCGGGTCGAGGATCCCGACCTGGCGGTCGACGTGCGCGACGTCCAGGAGGTCGAGCATCTGCCCGAGCTGCGCACCGCGTCGCTGTTCGGTGGCCGGACCTGCGTGGTGCTGCGCGGCGCCGAGGCGCTGTCGGGCGATCTCAAGGTCGAGCTCGAGGCGTATCTCGACAGCCCCACCGACGAGGCGGTGATCGTCCTGGTCGCCCGCGGAGTCGGCCGGATCCAGAAGGTCGCCCGGCTCGCGAAGGTGCACGGCGAGCGGGTCGACGTGAAGCGCCCGCCCGACTGGGACGACCGCAGCTGGCAGCGCCTGGTCGGCGAGGAGTTCCGGCGGCTCGGCCGCAAGGCCGACGCGACCGCCATCACCGCGATCCTGGCCCACGCCGGCAACGATCCGGGCGCCATCGCGTCGAAGGTGGCCACGGTGTGCGCAGCAGCTGCCGACGTGCCCGCGGTCACGGCCGAGCACGTCGAGGAGGCGGTCGAGGGACACGGCCGGCGGTCGGGGTTCGCGATCGCCGACGCTGCCGCCGAGCGTGACCCGGCCGGGGCGCTCGTGGCCGTCCGCGGGGCACTGGAGTCCGGCGAGGCGCCCCTGGCCGTGCTCGGGGCGATCGTGTTCCGGTTCCGTCAGCTGTTGCAGGTGCGCGGGGGCGCCGCCGCGAAGGAGGCGGGCGTCTCCACCGGCCAGCATCGTCGGCTCCAGGCGCTGGCCCGGGCGTTCCATCCGGGCGAGCTGGCATGGTGCCACGATCGACTCGCGCAGCTCGACGTCGATCTCAAGGGCGCCGAGCTCCCCGACGAGCTGCTGCTCGAGCTCGCCGTGCTGGAGGTCGCCACACCGCGCGAGGTCGGGGCCCCCTGGAACCCGCTGGCGGCGCGCTGACGCGCGACGGTCAGCGGTCGATCGTCTCACGGACCGCGCGGGCCGCCACCGCGATGGCGTCGAGCCCCCCGTCCTCGGTGCGTTCGATGTCCTGGACGACGAGGTGCAAGCGGTCGACGACGGCGCCCCGCACGTCGAGGAAGGCGCGAACGGCCGTGCTCGGGTCGCGGTCAGGAGCCTCGGCGAGCGCCTGATGCGCCGCGTCACGCCGGAGGCGGCGCAGGTCCGCGGCAAGCCCGCGGTGTTGTCGCCGGGTCCAGGGCCGGTTCGGCTCGACGCGTTCGAGCAGCTGCTCCAGCCGGTCGATGGCCAGGGCGTCCCCGAGCCGCAGGAAGGCGTCGGCGACGTCGGCCGCGGTGTGGTCGTCGCCGACGTGGCCGAGCACGGTCGCGACGTCGGGGATCATCGCCAGGTCGTGCGCGCAGGCGATGGTCCGCGCCAGCCCGTGTTCGACGAGGTCGTCGACGAGCCAGCGGGCGTGGGCAATGCGCGACCGCCGCTGATCATCGGTCCCGAGCGTCAGCATCGCCTCGCGCAGTTCGGCCGCCACCGGCTGGTTGCGTGCGAGCAGCTCCGCCGGTCGTGCGAGCTCGGTGTCGGTCACGAGCGCGGCAGTGACGTCGGCGACCAGCCGGTCCACCTGGTCCTCGAGCTCGAGCAGCCGCTGCGGGTCGTGCGTGCCGACTGCGCGATCGAGCTCGTCCCACCACCGCTGGGCATCGGTCAGGTCACGTGCCAGGTGGTAGGCCACGGCCACCTGGGGGATGTCGACGCCGAACTCGTCGGCGAGGCTGGTCGCGAACGCGACGCCCATGCGGTCGACGATGTCGTTGGCCGCCAGGGTGGCGATCAGCTCGCGACGCAGCCGGTGGCGGGGCAGGAGGTCGCCGAACCGGTCGACCAGCGCGGCCGGGAAGTACTCCTCCAGCGTCGGCGCGAGCAGGTCGAGGTCCGGGACCGCCGACGCGAGCAGCGTCTCCTTGAGGTCGCGCTTCGCCCAGGCGAGCAGGGTCGCGAGCTCCGGCCGGGTGAGCCCGGCGCCCGCGTCGGCGCGTTCGGCCAGGGCCGCCGGCGACGGCAGCACCTCGACGTCGCGGTTCAGGTCGGACGTGGCCTCGAGCCGGGCGAGGAAGCGGTCGTAGGCGTCCAGCATCCTCGGGCTCCGGCCGAGCTCCTGAGACAGCGACCCGGTCTGGAGGTCGACGCCGCGCAGCACGAGTGCGACGACGTCGTCGGCGAGCTCGGCCAGCAGCCGCTCCCGCTCGGGGCGGTCGATGTGGCCGTCATCCAGCGCGAGATTGAGCAGGATCTTGACGTTGACCTCGTGGTCCGAGGTGCTCACCCCCGCCGCGTTGTCGACCGCGTCCTGGTTGATGTGCCCGCCGCGTCGTGCGTACTCGATACGGCCCCGCTGGGTGATGAACAGGTTGGCGCCCTCGCCGATGACCCGGGCTCGGACCTCGGCCGCGTCGACCCGGACCTCCTGGTTGGTGCGGTCGCCGACGTCCTCGTTGGGCTCGCTCGATGCCTTGACATAGGTGCCGATCCCTCCGGCGAACAGCAGGTCGACCGGTGCGGTGAGGATCGCGCGGATGACCTCGAGCGGGGTGAGCTCGTCCGCGTCGACGCGCAGCCGCGCCCGGGCCTGCTCGGACATCGGCATCGACCGCACCGACCGTGGGAAGATGCCACCACCGGGGCTGATGAGGTCGGGGTCGTAGTCCTGCCAGGAGGATCCGGGCAGCTCGTACAGCCGTTGGCGTTCGGCGAAGGCCGCCTCGGGCTCGGGATCGGGGTCGAGGAAGATGTGGCGGTGGTCGAACGCCGCGACGAGACGCACGGTCCGGGAGCGCAGCAGCCCGTTGCCGAACACGTCGCCCGACATGTCGCCGACGCCGACGACGGTGACCGGGTCGGTCTGCACGTCGATGCCGAGCTCGCGGAAGTGGCGCTGGACCGCTACCCAGGCGCCGCGGGCGGTGATGCCGAGGGCCTTGTGGTCGTAGCCGGCCGAGCCGCCGGAGGCGAAAGCGTCGTCGAGCCAGAACCCGTACCGCTGCGCCAGCTGGTTGGCGAGGTCGGAGAAGGTGGCGGTGCCGCGGTCGGCGGCGACGACCAGGTACGGGTCGTCCCCGTCGTGGCGGATCACGTCGGGCGGCGGCGCGATGTCGTCGCCGTCGAGGTCGTCGGTGACGTCGAGCAGACCGCGCACGAACGTGACGTACTGGCGGCGGACTGCCTCGCGGAGCGCCTCGGGGTCGTCGGGCTCGCGAGACAGGACGAAGCCGCCCTTGGCGCCGGTCGGGACGATCAGCGCGTTCTTGAGGATCTGTGCCTTGACGAGGTCGAGCACCTCGGTGCGGACGTCGTCGCGGCGGTCCGACCAGCGCAGGCCACCGCGGGCGACCGGCCCGCCGCGCAGATGCACGCCCTCGACGCGGGGCGAGCGCACGAAGATCTCGCGGTAGGGCACCGGGGCCGGCGCGTCCGGGACCTTCGAGGGATCAAGCTTGAACGACAGGTAGGGCTCACCCGAGCCGTCCGCGACCGCGTCGCGGCGGAAGGCGTTGGTCCGCAGCGTGGCATCGACGAGCTGGAGCAGGCCACGCAGGATGCGGTCGTGGTCGAGGCGGTCGAGCCGGTCGCACGCGGCCACGACCTGGCGCCGGGTCGCGTCCTGATCGCCGCTCGAGGTCCTGACGTCGGGGTCGAACCGGGCGTGGAAGTGCGCCACGATCGCGCGGATGGTCCCCGGATGCCCGACCAGGGTGTCGTTGAAGTACTCGGGCGTGTAGACCGTGCCGACCTGGCGGCGATAGCGGCGATACGCGCGCAGGATCGCGACATCACGCCAGTCGAGCGCGGCGGTGAGCACCAGCCGGTTGAGCGAGTCCACGTCGAGGTGGCCACGCCAGGCCGCCAGCACCGCATCGGCCAGCCGCGGCCCGTCGGCATCCACGTCGAGGCCGGCGACCCGCACCCCGAAGTCGTGCAGGTGGGCCGGCGGCGGCTCGGTCTCGCCCGGGCCGACGTCGTCGGTCAACCGGTACGGGACCTCCTCGACCACGGTCAGCCCGAGGCTCTCGAGGATCGGTAGGAAGCTCGACAGCTCGAGCGGCTCGCCCCCCTTGACCGCCTTCAGCCGGGCGGTCGTTTCGCCCGTGTCGTCGGCCTGGAACGCCACCAGCAGCTCGGTGTCGCCGACCAGCAGCTGGTCGAGCAGGAGGATGTCGCCGACCGCCTCGTGGGCGACGACGCTGTCGCGGTAGGCGCGGGGCAGCCGCTGGGCTACCGACGTGGCCAGCCGTTGCGCCTCGGACTCGCCGAGCCGGTTCGTGAGCTCGCCCACGACCTCGTCGATCCACGATCGGGCGACCTGCCGCACATCGCGCTGGAGCCCTGTGAGCGGGACGTCCGGGACCGGGCCGTCGAGATGGAGCAGGAACCGCGCCAGGGCTTCGTTGCGGTCCCCGAGGGACACCTCGACGTCGATCCGTGCCGGCCCAAACCGTTCGTGGAGCAGCTGCTGGATGCGCTGGCGCAGCTGCGGGCTGTAGGCGTCGCGGGGGATCGCCACGAGCACCGACACCGTGCGGGTCTGGTCGTCGACACGGACCAACGTGCGGATCTCGCGGTGCTCCTCGGCGTGCAACAGCCCGACCAGCGTGCGGTGGAGCTCGTCGGTGTCCGCCTGGAACAGCTCGTCCTTCGGCAGGGCCTGGAACAGCGACACGAGGGTGATCTCGTCGTGCGACCCCGGGACGACGTCCTCGTGCTCGAGGATCGTGCGCAGCTTGTCCCGCAGCACCGGGGTGGTCCGGGACGGCTCGGCCAGCCCCTTGCGGGTGAACAGCCCGAGCAGCCGGACCTCGCGTTCGGGACGGCCGTCCGCGTCGCGCCGGACCAGCCCGAAGTACTCCATGCGGACCCGACGTTGCACGGTGGAGCGCCGGGTCGTGCGGGTCACGGTCAGCAGGGGCGGGTCGAGCGCCCGCGCTCGCAGCTCGTCCGGCAGGCTCGAGACGGCGACAGAGGTCGCGTACCGGGACTTCGACTCGTCCGACAGCAGCCCGAGCCCGGAGCCGGGGACGACCTGGATCGCGGGCTCGCCGTCCACGGTCGTGAGCGCGTACTCGCGCAGACCGAGCAGCACGAGGTTGTCGTCCAGCAGCCAGCCGAGCAGGTCGGCGACCTCCTCCGCCTCGTGCGGGGCATCCACCGGCCAGCTGCCGTCGCGCAGCTCCCCGATGATCTGCTCGACCCGGTCGCGCATGGCCTGGTAGTCGTCGGTCGCCGTCATGACGTCGTCGACGAGCCGATCGATCGAGTCGGTCAGCCGCGCCACCTCGTCGTCGCTGACCCGGTCGTCGAGCTCGAGGTGGAGCAGCGATTCGCGCCGTTGCGCCGTCCGCGCCGGCAGGATCTGCGAGATGCGTCCCTCGTCGTCGCGCTCGACCCCGACGATCGGGTGCAGCGACCGGGTCACCCGGTAGCCGCGGGTCTCGAGCTCGTCGACGACCGTCGACAGCAGGAACGGCCGGTCCTCGGAGGCGACCTCGACGACCGTCGTGGCCCGGGGTCGCCCGTCGAGCCCGGTGTCGGGCACCCGGACCCGGATCGCGACCTCGTCGCCGCGGCGCCGGTCGATGGCGTCGAACGCCTGGGCCAGCCGCTGGGTGGTGGCGTGGACGTCGGCGTTGCGCAGCTGGGCGTCGGGCATCCGGCGGAGGGCCGCGCGGGCGAAGTCCGCCAGCACCTCGGGCCGGTCGTGGTCCACCTCTGCCAGCGTCTCGAGGATGCGTTGCCGCGCTTCCGTGCCGTCGTCTGGGCGCGGCGTCACGTCCTCCGACCCGGTCACGGGTTCCGCCACGCACACCTCGGGGTTGCCGCCTACGACCAGCCTAGGACCGTCGCGCCGTCCGGCGGCACACGTCCGGGCCGAAAGGGTGCGGGGGACGCACTCCGGTGTGGCCTACAGGCGGTTGAGGCGCTTCGCCAGGCCGGACTTGCGGTTCGCCGCGGTGTTGCGATGGATGGCACCCTTCGCCGCAGCCTTGTCGAGCTCCCTGGCCGCGACCTGGAAGGCGGCTTCGGCCGCCTCGCGGTCACCGGCCTCGACGGCCTCGAGGAACTGGCGCGAGCGGGTCTTGACCCGTGTCCGAACCACCTTGTTACGGGCCCGCCGGGCCTCGTTCTGGCGGTTGCGCTTGATCTGGGACTTGATGTTCGCCATGGAGTGTCGTTCTCGCTGTCGTGGTGGCGTCCCGTGGCGTCGACGGGTCGGGGAACGCCGTGGGTCGGGAGGGACGGTTCGAGCGGGCGAGGTGCTGCCCCACGCGTGAGATCTGTGCGGAGGCGATGTTGCCACCACGGTACCAGCGCGCTCGTCACCCCGGCAACCGATGGTGCCGCTCGCAACGGCGTCCGACCGGGGCGTGGTCGACGTGGTCGAAGGGGCACCCCCACACGCTCCGGCGCCATGCGCCGAGCGCAAGCCAGTAGATCGTCAGCAGCCACACCACGGTGATCACGAACGCCAGCACGAGCCCGCCACCGGTCGGTGCGACCGCGGGGTCGGTCGCGGCCCGGTAAGCGAGCCACACGAGCTGCCATGCGGTGACGAGCACGAGCACCGCCGCCAATGCCGCCCAGGCGACGTCACGCCACACCGCCGGTGGGCGCGGGCCGGTCGACCGCGGGTCGCCGGGTTGGGGCGGCGTGTCGGCGCCCTGCTGCGGGCGTGGCTCGTCCACCGCACCTCCTGTCCGAGATGGGACGGTCCCCGTAGGGTGCCGGGTCTGGGGACACCCTGCCCCCCTGTCGCACCCGGATGGCAGGATGCCGACTCCACGGGCGGCTCCGGACGAAGGTCGCTGCACATGCTGCACGTGCACCGCGCCGAGCGCGCCGACCGGTTGGTCGACGCGCTCGGCGCGGTGTTGCGCGATCCGCTCGATGACCCGCTCGCCGCGGAGGTCGTCGCGGTCCACTCGCGCGGCATCGAGCGGTGGCTCTCGCAGCAGCTGTCCGCCCGGCTCGGAGCGGGCGCGGGCGGCGACGGTGTCAGCGCCAACCTCGACTTCCCCTTCCCCGGACGGCTCGTCGGCGACGTGCTCGCGCGCGCCGGTGGGGTCGACCGCGACCACGACCCGTGGGTCGCCGACCGGCTCGTGTGGCAGCTGTTGCTGCTGCTCGACGAGCATCCGTCCGAGTTGGATCTCGGCCCCCTGGCGGCGCACGTGGCGGAGCCGGGGGCGCGGTTCGGTGCGGCGCGGCGGGTCGTCGACCTGTTCGACCGCTACGCGGTGCACCGGCCCGAGATGCTGCGGGCCTGGCACGCCGGCCGGTTCGTGGACGCCGCGGGCGACCCGCTGCCGCCCGACCGACGGTGGCAGCCGGACCTGTGGCGGGCGTTGCGCGAGCGTGTGAGCGTGCCGAGTCTGCCCGAGCGGCTGGCCGAGGTCGTGGAGCAGGTCGCCACCGGGGCAGTCACCCTCGACCTCCCGTCGAGGGTGAGTCTTTTCGGGCTCACGGCGCTGCCGGCGAGCTACCTCGAGGTCCTGGCCGCGGTCGGCACGCAGCGCGAGGTGCACCTGTTCCTGCTCCACCCCTCGCCGGCGCTGTGGGACCGTGTCGCGGCCGCCCTGTCGTCGCGTCCGGACCTCACGGCGCGCGGCGACGATCCGACGGCATCTCTGCCGCGGCACCCGCTGGTGGGCTCGTGGGGCCGCGACGCCCGCGAGGTCCAGGTGGTGCTGCGGGCCGCGGGGGTGGCCGACGGGGGCGACCACCACCCGCTGGAGGACGGGGCGACGCCGACCCTGTTGTCGCGTCTCCAGGCGGACGTCCGGGGCGACGTCCGGCCGCCGGGCTCACCGCTGGCCGGTGCCACCGACGACCGTCCGGTCCTGGCCGATGCCGACCGTTCGGTGCAGGTACACAGCTGCCACGGCCGCACCCGCCAGGTGGAGGTCCTGCGCGACGCGATCGGCCACCTGCTCGCGGCCGACCACGGCCTCGAGCCGCGCGACGTCGTGGTGATGTGCCCGGACGTGGAGCAGTTCGCGCCGCTGGTGCATGCCGTGTTCGGCGGCGCGGCCGTCACCGAGGGCCAGGACGCCGCCGGGCTGCCCGAGCTGCGCGTGCGCCTCGCCGACCGCTCGTTGCGTCAGACGAACCCGCTGCTCGAGGTCGTGGCCGGCCTGCTCGAGCTCGCCGACAGCCGCGTCGAGGCCTCCCGCGTCCTCGACCTCGCCGGCCGAGGCCCGGTGCGCCGCCGCTTCCGGCTCGATGACGACGACTTGTCCCGTTTCGAGACCTGGGTCGCCGACGTCGGGATCCGGTGGGGCCTCGACGCCGACCATCGCGCCGTCTACGGCCTCGACGCGGTCACCGCCAACACCTGGCAGGCGGGCCTGGATCGGCTGCTGGCCGGGGTCGCGCTCGCCGACGAGGACCTGCGCATGGTGGGCACCGCGGTGCCGTACGACGACGTCGAGGGCGACGACGTCGACCTCGCCGGCCGGCTCGCCGAGCTCGTGGCGCGGGTGCGACGGACCGTCGACCGGCTCGCGGGCCCGCAACCGATCGACGCGTGGCGCGAGGCGCTCGAGCAGTCCGTCGACGAGCTGACCTGGACCTCCGAACGCGACGCGTGGCAGCGCCAGCAAGTGGGGCGGGTGTTGCGCGAGGTGGTCGACGACGCATCCGGCGCCGACGCCGAGCCGTGCCCCGTCCCGCTCGAGCTCGCCGAGGTCCGCACGCTGCTGGCCGACCGGCTCCGAGGGCGTCCGTCATGGGCCAACCACCGCACCGGTGACCTGACCGTGTGCACGCTCGTGCCCATGCGCTCGGTTCCCCACCGGGTCGTGTGCCTGCTCGGCATGGACGACGTCGCCTTCCCGCGACGCACGATCCCGGACGGCGACGACCTCATCGACCTCGCCCCGCGGGTCGGGGACCGCGACGCACGCACCGAGGACCGCCAGCTGCTGCTCGACGCCGTGCTCGCCGCCACCGACGCGCTCGTGGTCACCTACACCGGTCGGGACGAACGCACCAACGAGCCACGCCCACCCGCCGTGCCGATCGGTGAGCTGCTGGACGTGATCGAGGCGACCGTCACCGTCGACGCCGGTGGGGACGTGGCCCGGGCCCGCGACCGGGTCGTGGTCGCGCATCCACTCCAGCCGTTCGACCCTGCCAACTTCACCGACGATCGCCTCGGGGTCGACGGGCCGTGGAGCTTCGACCCGACCGACCTGGACGGCGCCCGTGCGCTGCTCGGGCCTCGTCCGGACCCGCCACCGTTCCTGCCGTCACCCCTGCCGCCGGTCGCGGACGAGGACGTGGTCGCGCTCGACGACCTGGTCGCGTTCCTGTCCCATCCGGTTCGCGCGTTCCTCACCCGCCGGCTCGGGGTCCGCATGCCGCGGGACGCCGACGAGCCCGACGACGCCATCCCGGTCGAGCTCGCCCCGCTGTCCGCGTACGCGGTCGGTGACGGGCTGCTCGCCGTCTCGCTGGCGGGTCACGATCGCGACCGCTGGGAGGAGCTCGAACGGGCCCGCGGCACGCTGCCGCCGGGACGGCTCGCCGACCCCGTGCTCGACGGGGTGCACCAGACCGTCGACGCCCTGCTGGCGGCCTGCGACGCGATCGGCGTGACCACGGCCGGCGCCGGCGTCGAGATCGACGTCCCCCTCCCCGACGGGCGCAGCCTGGTCGGGTCCGTGCCCGGCGTGGTGGACGACACGACCACCGAGGTCCGCTACGCGAGGCTGAGCGCACGCCACCAGCTGGTCGGCTATGTGCGCCTCGTCGCGTTGACGGCCGACGACCCCGATCGCGCCTGGACCGCCCTGGCCGTCGGACGCAACCCCAAGAAGGCGAAGGCCAAGGCGGCGTGGTGCCGGCTGGGGCCGCTCGGCGACGACCCCGACGCCCGTCGGCAGGCCGCCGCGGACGCGCTCGCCCGGCTCCTGGACCTGTACGACCGTGGCCTGACCGAGCCACTGCCGCTGTTCGCCAAGACCTCGGCGGCGTACGCCGAGGCCGTCAGCGCGGACCGCCCCGACCGGTTCGCCGCCGCCAAGACGTGGGACGACGAATGGGGCTTCCCCGAGAACGCGGACGTCGAGCACCAGCTCGTGTTCGGCCCGGGCCTTCCGTACGACGCGCTGATGGAGGGGGACCCGCCCCGATCCGCGGAGGCCGGGGCCGGCTGGCCGGCGGCGACCAGCCGCTTCGAGGCGCTCGCGCTGCACCTGTGGCGGCCGATCTTCGCCTGCCGTGAGCAGGGCACGGCATGATCGACCGCCCCGTCACCGACACGGCCGAGCGGTTCGACCTCGGCGCCCCGCTGCCGCACGGCCACGTCGTCCTCGAGGCCAGCGCCGGCACCGGCAAGACCTACGCCATCGCCGGCCTGGTGGCGCGGTTCGTCGCCGAGGGAACCGAGCTGGCGCAGCTGCTGGTCGTGACCTTCACCCGCGCCGCTGCCGCCGAGCTGCGCGACCGCGTCCGTACCCGGCTCGTCGCGACACTGGGCCACCTGGAGGCGGCCGTGGCCGGAAGCGCCCCGGTGAGCGACGACGACGCGCTCAGGGCGGTCGCCGACGCCCCGGCCGGCGAGCTCGAAGCGCGCCGCCAGCGTGTCGTCGCGGCGCTGGCCGACTTCGACGCCGCGACGATCACGACCATCCACGGTTTCTGCCAGCAGGTGCTGACGAGCCTCGGGCTGCTCACCGACGTGGCCCCCGATGCGGAGGTGAGCGACGACACCTCGGACCTGCTCGAGGACGTGGTCGACGACGTGCTGGTGGGGCGCTTCGTCGCGGGCGAGGAGGCGGTCGTGTCGCGGCAGGCGCTGCTCGACCTCGCCGCTACCGTCGCCGGCAACCCCGACGCGCAGGTCGTCCCCGACCCCGACGCGGTGGCGGGCGAGGCCCGCCTGCGTGCCGAGCTGGTGGCTGAGGTGGCCCAGCGCTACGCGCGGCGGAAGCGCCGTGCCGGTGTGCTGGGCTACGACGATCTGCTCACGCGGCTGCGTGATGCGCTGGCCGACCCGGACCAGGGGGCGGCCGCCGCGGCCACCCTGCGCCGGCGCTACCGCGTCGCGCTGGTCGACGAGTTCCAGGACACCGACCCGGTCCAGTGGGACATCCTGCGGCGTGCCTTCGGCGAGAACGGCGACGACGCCACGCTGGTCATGATCGGCGACCCCAAGCAGGCCATCTACGCCTTCCGCGGGGCGGACGTGTACGCCTACCTCGACGCGGTCGCGGCGGCGTCGACGCGTGCGACGCTCGACACCAACTGGCGCTCCGACGCCCCGCTCATCGCCGCCTACGACGTCCTGTTCGACGGCGTCACGTTCGGTCACGACGGGATCGCGTACCGCTCGGTCCGGGCCGCCCCCGAGCACGACCGACCACGCCTGGCGCTGGGGGACGGCAGCGCCCCGACGCCGCTGCGCGTGCGCTGCCTGCGCCGGGACCACGGGCTGCGCGACAGCCAGGGCGACATCGGGGCGGACGTGGCCCGCAACCGGATCGCCGCCGACGTCACCGTCGAGACGGTCCGCCTGCTCGATGCCGGGGCCGGGATCGTCGAACGGGACCGCGACGGAGCCGCCAGCGAGCCGCGGCCGTTCGGCGCCGGCGACCTCGCCGTGCTCGTCCGCACGAACGCCGAGGCCAACCTCGTCCAGCGCTGTCTCACCGAGGCCGGTGTGCCCGCCATCATCAACGGCGTCGGCAGCGTGTTCCTCACCCCGGCCGCGGCCGAGTGGCGCCGCCTGCTCGAGGCGCTCGAGCGACCGACCTCGGTGGGGCGCGTCCGGGCCGCCGCACTGACGTCGTTCCTCGGCTGGAGGCCGGCGGCGCTGGCGGAGGCCGGCGACGACGACCTCGTGCCGGTCCACGACCGCCTCCACCGCTGGGCCGAGATCCTGCGCGACCACGGCGTCGCCTCGCTCAAGCGCACGATCACCGTCACCGAGGAGCTGTCGGCACGCGTCCTGGCCCGGCCCGACGGCGAGCGCTTCCTCACCGACCTCGACCACGCCGGCGAGCTGCTCCATGCGGCGGCGACCACCGACCAGCTCGGCCCGTCCGCCCTGGCGGCGTGGTTGCGGGCCCGCATCGCCGAGGCCTCCGACGAGCAGGTCCCACCCGACGAGCGCGCCCGGCGGCTCGAATCCGACGCGGCCGCGGTCCAGATCCTGACGATCCACCGCAGCAAGGGGCTCGAGTTCCCGGTGGTGTTCTGTCCGTTCCTGTCCAGCGGCGGTCGTCGGTGGCTGCCGATCCCGGTGTTCCATGATCCCGTCACGGGCCGTCGCACCGTCGACGTCGGGGGTGGGCCGGTGCGCTCGCCGAACTGGGACCGCTTCCCCGACCATCAGGATCGGGCGATGACCGAGCAACGGGGCGAGGACCTGCGGCTGCTCTACGTGGCGCTCACGCGGGCGCGTCACCACGCGGTGGTGTGGTGGGCGCCGGTGCGGAACTCGGCCGACTCGGCGCTCGGCCGGGTGCTGTTCGGCCGCCGCAGCGAGGACGGCCGCGACACGACCGGCCGCGCCCCGATCACCAACGACGACCGCCTCGGCGACCGCCTGGAGGACGAGCTGGTCGCCCCAGCGGGCGGCCACATCAGCGTCGGCACGGTGCCGCCGGAGCCCGAGCAGGTGCGATGGGCACCGCCGACCGGGCCGGCCCCCGACCTCGACGCGGCCGTGCTCGGCCGCGACATCGACCAGCGCTGGCGACGAACCTCCTACAGCGCCCTGACCGCCCGCTCGTACGACCCGGCGTCGACCGAGGGCGGGTTGGTGGGCAGCGAGCCGGGGGACGCGGTCACCGACGACGAACGGCTCGACGCCACCGAGCTGGTCCGTGGTGCCGACCCCGCCGACGCGGCACCGACGCTGGACGAAGCCGAGCTGCGTGGCGTCGAGCTGCCGCTCGGCGAGGTGGCGGGCGGTGCAGCGTTCGGCACGCTCGTGCACGCCATCCTCGAACACACCGACTTCACCGCCGACGACCTGGCCACCGAGCTGCACGTCCGGACCCTGGAGCAGCTCGGACGGGTGTCGTTCGACCTCGACGTCGACACGCTCGTCGAAGGCCTGGCCGCAGCCATCCGGACCCCGCTCGGGCCGCTCGGCGGCGGGCTGCCACTGGCCGAGGTCGGCGAGGACGACCGGATCGACGAGCTCGGCTTCGAGCTCCCGCTGGCCGGCGGGGACACGGCCGGCCGGACCGGCGAACACCGCGACGGTGCGGTCACCGTGGCGGCGATCGGCGCGCTGCTGCGCGACCACCTCCGCCCGCCCGACCCGCTCGCTGCCTACGCCGATCGGCTCACCGACCCGGCCTTCGACGAGCGTGTCCGCGGCTACCTCACTGGCAGCATCGACCTCGTCCTCCGGATCCGGGACGGCGCCACGCCGCGGTTCCTCGTCGTGGACCACAAGACCAACCGGTTGGGCTCCTGGGACGAGCCGCTGACCGCGTGGGACTACCGACCGGCCGCGCTCGCCGACGCCATGATGCACGGGCACTACCCCCTCCAGGCGCTGCTCTACCAGGTGGCCCTGCATCGCTACCTGCGCTGGCGGCAGCCGGACTACGACCCCGCCACCCACCTCGGTGGCGTGCTGTACCTGTTCCTGCGCGGCATGACCGGCACTGACCGCGGGGGCGTGGGGACCTCCCGCTGCGGGGTGTTCGGCTGGACGCCGCCGATCGAGCTCGTCGTCGCCCTGAGCGACCTGCTGCACGAGGGGACGTCATGACCGCCGATGCCGTCGCCCCCCGACACGCCCGGGATCCCTTCGACGTCCGGCGCACCCTGGACGCCCCGCCGCCACTGGCGCCCTACAGCGAGGCGGGCCTGCTCACCCCGGCGGACGTGCACACCGCGATGACGCTGACCCGGCTGGTCGACGCCGACGCCGACGACCGGGTCGTGCTCGCCGTCGCCCTCGCCGTCCGCGCCCCACGGCTCCGGCACGTGTGCATCGATCTCGCGAGCGCCGCCGACACGGTCGTCGCCGACGGCGACGTCGACGACGACCTCGACGAGCTGGTCTGGCCCGACCCGGACCAGTGGTGCGCAACGCTTGCGGGCAGCCCGCTGGTGGCCGTGCCCGACACGGCCGGCGAGCGACCCCTGGTCCTCGACGGCTCACGCCTCTACCTCGACCGCTACCACCGCTACGAGCGGAGCGTGGCCGGCGACCTCGCCGCCCGCGCTGGCGACGAGATCGCCGGCGTCGACCTGGCCGTCCTCCACGACGGGCTCGGCCGACTGTTCCCCGCCGAGGGCGACGGCGAGCGGCCCGACCGGCAACGGCTGGCGGCGGCCACGGCAGTGCTGCGCCGGCTCGCGGTCGTCGCCGGCGGCCCCGGCACCGGCAAGACCGCCACGGTCGCTGCGGTCCTGGCACTGGTCCACGACCAGGCCCGTGCCGGCGGGGGCCGTGCACCCCGCATCGGCCTGGCGGCCCCGACCGGCAAGGCGGCGGCACGGCTGACCACCTCGCTCCACGCGGCCGCCGGTCGGCTCGACGTCGATCCCGACGTCCGCGCGACCCTCGCCGGCGCCGAGGCATCGACGCTGCACCGCCTGCTCGGCGCGCGTGGCACGGGCACCCGGTTCCGCCACCACCGCGACGACCCGCTCCCGCACGACGTCGTCGTGGTCGACGAGACCTCCATGGTGTCGCTGTCGCTCGTCGCCAGGCTGCTCGCTGCGGTCCGCCGGGACGCGCGGCTGATCCTGCTCGGCGATCCGGAGCAGCTCGCGTCCGTCGAGGCCGGCACCGTCCTCGGCGACCTGGTCGGCCCCGCCCGCGACCGGATGCGGTGGTCGCCCGCCTGGCGCGACCGGCTGGCCACCGCCGCGGGCGAGCAGCGTGACGACCTCGATGGCCTGGTGGCGGCCCCGGCATCGCCGACCTCGCCGGCGGAGCCGCCCGAACCGGCCGAACCTGCCGCGGCGGGCCGGGTCGCGGGGATCGGCGACGGCATCGTCCTGCTCGAGCGCGTCCACCGGTTCGGTGCCGACTCCGGCATCGCCGAGCTCGCCGCCGCCGTCCG
>CAZSQF010000028.1:0-18223 GCA_964608935.1 uncultured Actinomycetota bacterium
CCGACGTCCCGGCGGTCGTGACGTCCTCGACGATCACGACGCGGTCGCCGTCGGCCAACGGATGGCCGACGAACGTGCCGCCCTCGCCATGGTCCTTCGCCTCCTTGCGGTCGAAGCAGAACCCGACGTCACGCCCCCGGTCCCGGGAGAGGGCGATGGCGGTCGTGACCGCGAGCGGGATGCCCTTGTACGCCGGGCCGAACAGCACGTCGACGCCGTCCCCGAACGCCTCGTCGATCGCGGCGGCGTAGAAGCCACCGAGGGTCGCGATCTGGGCACCCGTGCGGTAGCGGCCGGCGTCCACGAAGTAGGGCGTCCGGCGCCCGGACTTGGCCACGAAGTCCCCGAAGGTGAGCACGTCGCAGCGCACCATGAAGTCGATGAACTCCCGGGTCCGGTCGTCCACGACCCTCCTTCCACGGCGGCGAGCGACGGTGACTCTAACCGGGCGCCTGCGGACGCCGACCTGCCATCGGCGCGTCAGCCCTCGTCGGGCAACGGCAGCGGGATCTGGCGTCGCCGTGCCGACAGCTCGGCCTCGACCCGGGCCACCACGTCGGTCCACCCGGTGGCGCGGGGCCCCGGCAGATGACGGTTGTAGGGCTGGTCGAACACGATCGCGGCCCGTCCCGCCTCGCGCAGCGCCACGATGTTGCCGGGGCTGTCGTCCACGTACAGGTCGGCGCCGACGTTGGGCTTGTCGCCGATGAAGCACAGGTCTCGGTAGGGGATGCGGTGGGTGTCGAGCCAGTACGCGGTGTCGGCGGCGCTGGTCTCGTGTGCCCAGTTGAACAGCAGCCGGTGGGTGATGATGCGGATCCACACCCCGGCGTCGGACAGCTGCCACAGCCCCTCCGACACGCCGGCCAACGGCTCCATCCGCCGGAACATGCGGTCCTCGAGCACTGCCCGTGTATGGGCCTGCTCGAACTCCTCGAACGCGAGTCCCCACTCGGAGTAGGCGTCGAGCACGGTCTGGGGCGGCAGGGTGTCGGGATCGCGGTCGAGCTGGCGGGCGACCGACGCACGGAAGGCGCCCTCGTAGTCCGCGCAGACGCCATCGAGGTCCACGCCGAGGACGAACGTGTCGTTGACCGCCACGCTGCCGGTCTCCCTCCTCCGGTCGGCGCGTCGACGCTACCGCCCGATCGGGCCCGGTGCGGGCCTGCCGGGCGCCCCACCCCGCGACTAAGGTTGGGACCCTCCCACCGTTGCCACGGAGTCCTCATGCCGTTGCCTCGCCTCGACCCCGATCAGCGCCGGGCCGCCCTCGAGGAGGCCGCGCGTGTGCGCCAGATCCGGGCCGAGCTCAAGCAGATGCTCAAGAGCGGCGAGGTACCGCTCGCCGAGGTGCTCGATCGCGCGAAGACCGAGGACGCGCTGGCGCGGATGCGGGTCTCCGACCTGCTCGCCGCGATGCCGTCCTACGGGCCGGTCAAGGCGCGTCGGCTCATGGAGCAGGTCAACATCGCGCCGACGCGCCGCGTGCGGGGTCTCGGGCCGCGACAGCGCGAGGCATTGCTCGCCACGTTCGCGGAGCGGGGGTGACGGCCGCCCACGGCCTGCTGGTCGTGGTCGCCG
This sequence comes from uncultured Actinomycetota bacterium, assembly GCA_964608935.1. Classification (GTDB taxonomy): domain Bacteria; phylum Actinomycetota; class Nitriliruptoria; order Nitriliruptorales; family Nitriliruptoraceae; genus CAZSQF01. Next base: position 1,582 of record CAZSQF010000028.1, read on the forward strand.
GACCCAGTGGCGTCGGCAAGGGGACGGTACACGCGCGGGTGCGTGCGGAGCTGCCCGACGCCTGCCTGTCGGTGTCCGTCACCACCCGACCGGCGCGGCCGCACGAGCGAGAGGGCGTCGACTACCACTTCGTGGACCGTGCCACCTTCCAGGGGATGGTGGACCGGGGTGAGCTGCTCGAGTGGGCCGAGTTCGCCGGCCACCTGTACGGCACCCCGCGGGAGCCGGTCGCCGCGGCGGTCGCCGCGGGGCAGGTCGTGGTCCTCGACATCGAGGTCCAGGGCGCGATCCAGATCCGCGAACGCGTCCCCGACGCACTGCTGGTCTTCCTCGTCCCGCCCGATCTCGCCGAGCTGGAGCGCCGGCTGCGCTCCCGCGGCACCGAGGACGACGGCGCGGTCGCGCGCCGGCTCGAGCGGGCCCGCGAGGAGCTGTCGCACGGCGACGTCTTCGACGTGGTGGTCGTCAACGACGACCTCGATCGCTGCGTCGCCGAGGTCCTGGCGGCGATCGAGGCCGCGCGCGCCAGGCAGCCATGAGCGGGTATCCTGGCATCCACCGCGCCCCAGGGCGCCGGTTGCTGCCGCGTCCAGCGTCCACACCCGAAAGGCACGACCATCGTCCGCATCGACGACCTCATGGGCGAGGTGGACTCGAAGTTCCACCTCGTGCACCTTGCCGCCAAGCGTGCGCGTGAGATCAACGGCTACTACGCCCAGCTCGGCGAGGGGCTGGGGCAGTACGTGCCGCCGCTCGTGTCGACCGAGACGAACAAGCCCCTGTCGATCGCGCTCGAGGAGATCGCCCAGGGCAAGATCGAGGTGACCGAGCCGACCGAGGTCGTCACCGAGGACCCCCTCGCGTTCATCGAGGGCGAGGACGACGACGGGGCCTGACCCACGCGGTCGGGTGCCGGTCGCCGATGCCTGGTCAGCCAGCAGGAGCGTTGCGTGGGCCGAGCGGACGGTGAACACGACCTCGCCGGAACACGTGTCCTGCTCGGCGTCTCCGGAGGGATCGCGGCGTACAAGGCGGCTCTGCTCGCCCGCGCGCTCGTCGGGCTCGGGGCCGGGGTCGATACGGTCCTGACCCGCGGCGCCGAGCGTTTCGTCGGCGCGGCCACCTTCGAGGGGATCACCGGGCGTGCCGCCCGCCGCGAGGTGTGGGAGGACATCCCCGGTGAGACCCACGTGGCGCTCGGACGGGCGGCGGACATCGTCATCATCTACCCGGCGACCGCCCACGTGCTGGCCAAGCTCGCGCACGGTCTCGCGGACGACCTGCTCACCACCACGCTGCTCGCCGCGCGCTGCCCGCTGGTGGTCGCACCGGCGATGCACACCGAGATGTGGCAGCACCCGGCGACACGGGACAACGTCGCGACGCTCGAGGCCCGAGGGGTCCACGTGCTGGGGCCGGCGGACGGTCCCTTGATGGGCGGCGACACCGGTGTCGGCCGCGTCGTCGAGCCCGACGATGCCGTGGCCGTCATCCGGGAGCGGCTCGGCCCGGGCGGGTCTGCTCGCTCGCTCGACGGACGCACGGTCGTGGTCACTGCGGGTGGCACCCGCGAGCCGATCGACCCGGTGCGATTCCTCGGCAACCGCTCGTCGGGGAAGATGGGCTTCGCGGTGGCCGCGGTCGCGGCCCAGCGGGGTGCCCGCGTCCACCTCGTCGCCGCGCCGACCCACCTGGCGACCCCTCCGGGGGTGGAGCGACACGACGTCATGACCGCGGTCGAGATGCGCGACGTCGTCCGGGAGCTCGCGGCCGACGCCGACGTGATCGTCAAGGCCGCTGCGGTCGCCGACTTCCGGCCCGCGAAGCTGTCGACGTCCAAGCTGAAGAAGGACGCCGGCGTGCCGGTCGTGGAGCTCGAGGCCAACCCCGACATCTTGGCCGAGCTCGGGGCGCACCGTTCGGCGGGTGGACGGCCGCTGCTGGTCGGGTTCGCGGCCGAGACCGACGACGTCGAGGCCAACGCCCGGGCCAAGCTCGAGCGGAAGAACGCCGACCTGCTGGTGGTCAACGACGTCGGCCAGGACGACGCCGGCTTCGAGACCGACACCAACCGCGTCATGATGCTGTCCCGCGACGGGTCGAGGATCGACCTGCCGCTGGCGTCCAAGACGGCGGTCGCGGGCCGGATCCTCGACGAGGTCACCACCCGGCTCTGACCGGGTCCCTCGCGGTGACCGACGCTAGGCTCGACCGACCGGGCCCGCCATGCTGGTCGACAGCCGACACCACCGCCACGACAGTCAGGAGCTCCCGTGGGTCGACGCACCCTGTTCACGTCCGAGTCCGTCACCGAGGGGCATCCCGACAAGGTCGCCGATCAGGTGTCGGATGCGATCCTCGATGCCATCCTCGCGGACGATCCCAATGGTCGGGTGGCGTGTGAGACGCTCGTGACCACGGGGCAGGTCATGGTGGCCGGCGAGATCACGACCAAGACCTACGTGGACATTCCCCGGGTCGTGCGCGACACGATCCTGTCGATCGGTTACGACTCCGCCGACGCCGGCTTCGACGGCAACACCTGCGGGGTGTCGGTCGCCATCGACGAGCAGTCGCCCGACATCGCGATGGGGGTCGACGCCGCGTTCGAGTCCCGCAGCGGCGAGGACGAGGACCCCTTCGACCTCCAGGGCGCAGGCGACCAGGGGATGATGTTCGGCTACGCGACCGACGAGACGCCCTCGTTCATGCCGACGCCGATCCACCTCGCGCACCGCATGGCGCAGCAGCTGAGCGAGGTCCGCAAGAGCGGCGACGTGCCCTATCTCCGGCCCGACGGCAAGACCCAGGTCACGATCGCCTACGACGACGGGACGCCGGTCGCCGTCACGGCCGTGGTCCTGTCGACGCAGCACCGCCCCGAGATCGACCTCGACACGTTGTTGCGCCCCGACGTCGAAGAGCAGGTCATCCGCCCGCTGGTCCCCGAGGCGCTCGACAGCTCACAGCTGCGCGTGTACGTCAACCCCACCGGCCGCTTCGAGCTGGGCGGCCCGCACGCCGACGCGGGTCTGACGGGACGCAAGATCATCGTCGACACCTACGGGGGGATGGCGCGGCACGGCGGTGGCGCGTTCTCGGGCAAGGACCCGTCCAAGGTCGACCGGTCCGCGTCGTACGCCGTGCGGTGGGTGGCGAAGAACATCGTCGCCGCCGGCCTGGCGCGCAAGGCCGAGGTCCAGGTCGCCTACGCGATCGGCGTTGCCCATCCCGTGTCGCTGTCGATCGACACGTTCGGCACCGAGCAGGTCGACCCCGATCGGCTCCTCAAGGCGGTGTCCGAGGTATTCGACCTGCGCCCGGGCGCGATCATCGAGGCGCTCGATCTGCGCCGGCCGGGCTACCGCGAGGCGGCCGCGTACGGTCACTTCGGTCGCGAGGGGGACCGGTTCACCTGGGAGCGGACCGACCGTGTGGAGGACCTGCGTCGCCTCGCCGACGGCTAAGCGACGGTGACGGACCGGATCGCCCGCGTCGTCGTCGAAGTCGAGCCGCTCCACCTCGACCGGCCCTTCGACTACCACATCCCCGACGATCTCGACATCGAGGTCGGACACCGGGTCCAGATCACCTTCTCCGGGCGCTCCGTCCGCGGGCTCGTCGTCGCGACCGGGACCGACGCGGCGGTGGACGCAGGCCGGCTGCGTGCGATCCGGCGCCGGTTGGGGGAGCATGTCTGGGTGCGCCCCGACGAGATGGAGCTTCTTCGGTGGGCGGCGGGGCGTTTCGGTGCCCCGCTGGCCGACGTCGTGCGCCATGCGCTGCCGGGCCGGACCGTCGAGGTCGAGCGCCGTGCTGCCGAGCTCGGCTGGTTCCCACCCGGACGTGGCCGCCGGCCCGCCTCCGACCCCCCGCCCGATCCGGCTCGGCTCGCCGCGGCATGGGGCCCCTACGGGGATTCGGGCCGTGCCCTGACCGACGCGGTCGCGCGCGGCTCGGGCTCGTTCCTGTGGCGCCCTCTGCCCGGCGAGGACGTCGGTGCTCGCGTCGCCGAGCTCACGCAGGCGACCTTGGCGGGTGACCGGGACGTGCTGGTGGTGGTGCCAGACCCCGCGTCCCCGGTGGCCGACGCCGTGGTCGCGGCGGCGGGCGACCTCGCCGTGGACCTACGCGGCGGCCCGGCGAAGCGAACCGTGTACCGGCGCTGGCTCGAGGCACGCTGCGGGGTGGCGCGGGTCGTGATCGGCGAACGGGGTGCCGCGTTCTATCCCTTGGAGCGGCTCGGCCTCGCCGTCGTGCTCGACGAGGCGAACCCGGCGCTGAAGGAGCGCCGCAGCCCACGGCACCATGCCCGCGAGGTCGTGCTGGAGCGGGCCCGGCGAGCCGCGGGTGTGGGCCTGGCCATCGGCACGGTGCCCAGTGCGATCGCGTGGCGGCTGCTGCGTGAACGGCGCCTCACCGCCGTCGTGGCGTCACGGGAGGCCGAGCGTCGCGCCCGTCCCCACATCGAGGTCGTGACGGGCGAGGGGCAGCCGAGGGCGCGCCTGTCCCGTGAGGCGATGCGGGCGCTCAAGCGCGCCACGACCGACGGCACCTACGGCGTGGTCCTGGCCAGCCGGCGCGGCGAGGGCCGCGCGTTCGTGTGCCGCAGCTGCGGGGACCGTGTGGTGTGCCCGTCGTGTGCCTCGTCACTGTCCGTGCGCGATGGGCACGCGGGCTGCGAAGGGTGCGGCTGGAGCGCGACGGCGGTCCCCCCCTGCCCGAGCTGTCGCGGACGCGAGGTCGTGCCGTTGGCCGCCGGCGCCGCCCGGCTCGGCCAGGAGCTCGGCCGGTCCCTGGACGCGCCCGTGGCCGTGCTGGAGGGCTACGGACAGGAGGCGCCCCCGCCGCCCGCCGTCCTGGTGATGACCCGGGGGTCGGTGCTCGACGCGCCGCCGGGCCCGGTTGGTGCGGTCGTGCTGCCCGACGTCGACGGCGGTCTGCGCCGACCGAGCCTCGACGCGGCCGAGGACACGCTGCGCCTGGCCTACGCCGTCGCCGGCTGGACGGTCCACGCCGACCGACCGGCCGACGCGAGTCGGGTGGTCGTCCAGAGTCGCGAGCCCGATCACCACGCCGTCCGGGCACTGGCGAGCTGGGACCCGGGCTCGTTCTGGCGCACCGAGTCCGCGTTGCGGGCGCCGCTGCGCTTCCCGCCGGCGGCGCATGCGTTGCGGATGGCCGTCGCGGCAGCCGGCGACGAGGTGACGTCAGCCGTGCAGGCGGTACTGCCGGCCGGTGACGACCTGATGGGTCCGGTGCCCGGTGACGGCGGGATGGCACTGTTCCTGCTCAAGACCGACGACCGGGGCGCGACCCTGGCCGCGTTGCGCCCGGTCCGCGAGCAGTGGAGCCGGGACGGCATCGAGGCACGCCTGGACGTGGACCCCGTCGACGCCCTGTGAGGCCGGGCTGATGGGCCGCGAGGCTGCCCGGAGGTGCGCCCGCCGCGTACGCTGGTGTCCCGGCCGGACCCGGCCCGACGCCACCAGGGCTCGTGGCCAGAGGAGGAGACACCGTGGCCAAGCTCGAGGTACGGATCTTCGGTGACCCCGTGCTGCGCCAGCGTGCGCACGAGGTCACCGATTTCGACGGCCGCCTCGCGTCGTTCGCCGCGGACCTGTTCGACACCATGCGGGACCACCAGGGGGTCGGGCTGGCGGCGAACCAGGTCGGGGTGCTCAAGCGCCTGTTCACCTGGGAGGTCGAGCGCGAGGACGAGGACCCGATCGGTGGCGCGGTCGTCAACCCCACTCTGTTGGACGCATCCGAGACGCTCGAGGAGGACGACGAGGGGTGCCTGTCCTTCCCCGGCCTGTTCTATCCCGTCGAGCGGCCCCTGCGGGTCGAGATCGGCTTCCGCGACCTCGCCGGCGACGAGCACACCGTCGAGCTCGAAGGCTTCGTGGCCCGTGTCTGGCTCCACGAGATGGACCACCTGAACGGCATCCTGCTGGTCGACCACCTGGCCAAGCACGATCGGCAGGAGGCGCTGAAGCGGATGCGCGAGTACCGGATCGAACAGGGCATCGACGGTCCTGCCGAGCCGACCCCGGGCGGCCTGTTGCTGGGGCGCCGCACGTCCTGAGGGCGCCGCCCTTCCGACAGACGGAGGATGCGTGCGCATCGCCTTCCTCGGCACGCCCGAGGCCGCCGTTCCCGCGCTCGAGGCGCTTGTCGCCGCGGACGACGTCGAGGTCGCCGCCGTCGTGACCAACCCGGACCGACCGAGGGGGCGCAGCCGGAGGGCGGTCCCGCCGCCGGTCAAGATGGCGGCCGAGGGCCACCGGCTGCCCGTGTGGCAGCCGGCCAGCCCCCTGGAGGTGACGGGCGATCTCGACCGCCTCCACGTGGACGCGTGCGCGGTCGTGGCCTACGGGGCGCTCCTGCCGCCGAGGCTGTTGGCGGCGGGCGGCCGCGGCTTCGTCAACCTGCACTTCTCGCTGCTGCCACGGTGGCGTGGCGCCGCACCGGTGCACCACGCCATCCGTGCCGGCGACGACGTCACCGGCGTCACGACGTTCGTCCTGGACGAGGGGATGGACACGGGCCCGATCCTCGACCGGGCGGAGGAGCCGATCCGACCCGACGAGTCGGCGGGAGATCTCCTGGCACGCCTCGCCCGGCTGGGCGCGCCGGTCCTGGTCGATTCCGTGCGACGGTTCGTGGCGGGCGCGGAGCCGGTGCCGCAGCCGGACGACGGCGCCACCCTGGCTCCGAAGGTCACCCCCGACGACGTCTCGATCGACTGGACCCGCCCGGCACCGGAGATCGCAAACCTGGCGCGCAGCGCAGACCCCGCCCCGGGTGCCCACACGACCTTCCGCGGGGGGCGGTTGAAGGTGTTCCGGGCGCCTCCGGGGGAGGGGGCCGGACCACCCGGGGAGATCGTCGAGGTCGGGCGGGCCGGTGCCCGTGTGGCGTGCGGACAGGGGGTGGTGACGCTGGCGGAGGTCCAACCGGCAGGCAGGCAGCGGATGGAGGGCGGCGCGTTCGCGAACGGCTACGCGCCGGAGGTCGGTGAACGGCTCGGGGCCACGACGTGACCGCCCGTGCCGCTCACCGCGATACTCCGCGGAGCGCCGAGGGGCTGCCCGCGCGGCGGGCCGCCCTCCGGGCGCTCCGCCGGGTCGACGAGGACGGCGCGTGGTCCAACCGGGTCGTGCCGACGGCCGTCCGGGACCTGCCAGCGGTGCGCGACCGGGCCTTTGCCGCCCACCTCGCCTACGACACCCTCCGGTGGCAGGGCACGCTCGACTGGGCGCTGGACACGGTGCTGAACCGTCCGCTCGACGAGGTCGAGGCCCCGGTGCGACGCGTGCTCCGGCTCGGAGCGCTCCAGCTGCTGCGGACCGAGGTCCCGCCCCGTGCTGCGGTGCACACCTCGGCCGAGCTGGCCCGGCAGCAGGTCCCTCCGGGCCGCGCCGACGGCGCAGCCGGCTTCGTCAACGGGGTCCTGCGTGCCCTGGCACGGCGACGCGAGCAGCTGCCGTGGCCGGACCCGGACGCCGATCCCGTCGGGCACCTGGCCCTGACCACCGGGCATCGGCCATGGAGCGTGACCGACCTGCTCGGGCGCTACGACCGCGACCGCACCGCCAGGATCCTCCACGCCGACAACGACCCGCCGGGGGTCACGCTTCGGGCCGTCGGGGACCGCGACGCCCTGCTCGACGAGCTCGCCGTCGAAGGACTCGATCCCGTCCCGGGTCGGCTGCCCGAGGCGGTCCGGGCCCCCGGCGCGGATCCCCGGCGGCTCGCAGCCGTGGCTGAAGGCCGTGCGGTGCCGCAGGACGAGGCGTCGATGCGGGTGGTGCGCGCCACGCGTGCGGGGCCGGGGGATCGCGTGCTGGACCTGTGCGCCGGTCCCGGCGGCAAGTCGACCGCGCTCGCGGCACGCGTGGGCCGCGACGGTCGGGTCGTCGCGGTCGAGTCGCACCCGCGTCGAGCGGAGCTGATCCGGGAGGCGGCGGCCCGGCAGGGCGTCGACGTCGAGGTGGTGGTCGGTGACGCAGCCGCCCCTCCCGTGCCCACGGGATCGCGCTTCGACGTGGTGCTGCTCGACGCACCGTGCACGGGGCTCGGCACCGGTCGCCGGCGGCCCGAGATCCGGTGGCGGGCGACCCCCGACGACGCAACCGAGCTCGCCGCGCTCCAGTCACGGCTGCTCGCTGCCGCGGCGACGTTTGTGCGGCCCGGCGGCCGGCTGACCTACTCGGTGTGCACCTGGACCGTGGCCGAGACCGTCGCTGTCGCCGAACAGTTCGACACCGCACCCTTCGGCGGGTTCGAACCGGAGCAGCGCATGCAGCTGCTGCCCGACGTCGACGGGACGGACGGCATGTTCGTCGCGACGTGGCTCCGGGCACCGGACCGATAAGGTCCAGCGCCGGTCGGTCGATAGTGTTCACAGGCGCCGTGGGAGGTTCTGTCCGTGTTCGAGCTGCGGGTGGCCCCGTCCCTGCTGGCCGCCGACTTCGCCCGCCTCGCGGAGGAGATGGCAGAGGTCGCCCCGGTCGTGCCCATGCTGCACGTCGACATCATGGACGGGCACTACGTCCCGAACCTCACGATGGGTCCACCGATCGTGCGGCGACTACGCCAGGCCACCGACCGCCTGCTCGACTGTCACCTGATGATCACCGATCCCGGGACCTACGCGCCGCAGTTCGTCGACGCGGGGGCGGATTCGGTCACCTTCCATCCGGAGGTCGACGACGACCCCCTCGCCCTCGTCCGGCGCCTTCACGACCAGGGCGCCGAGGTCGGCGTGGCCCTCAAGCCGAAGCAGCCGCTGGCGATGGTCGACGAGCTGCTCCCGCACATCGACCTCTTGCTGGTCATGACGGTCGAGCCCGGCTTCGGCGGCCAGGCGTTCATGCCCGAGGTGGTGCCGAAGATCGCCGAGGCGCGTGACGCCCGCGCGCGGCTCGGTGCCAGCTACCGCATCCAGGTCGACGGCGGCATCACCGTGGACACGGTCGGGGCGACCGTTCGAGCCGGGGCGGACACCCTGGTCGCCGGATCCTCGGTCTTCGGCACGGCCGACCGGCAGGCGGCGGTCCGGGACCTGCTGGCCGCAGGGGAAGCGGCGCGTGACGGCCGCGACCAGGGCGCGGCGTGACGCAGCGTGTGCTGGTCGCCGACGACGACGATGACATCCGGGCGTACCTCGACGTGACCCTGGGACTCGCCGGCTTCGAGGTCATCTTGGCACGGGACGGCGTCGAGGCGCTCGAGCTGGCGCGGGAGCACACGCCGGACGCGGTGCTGCTCGACGTCATGATGCCGCGACTCGACGGCTTCGAGGCGTTGCGGCGTCTACGGGAGGATGCCCGCACGAGCCACCTCCCGGTGCTCATGCTCACGGCCCGGGTGCAGCGCGACGATTTGATCGACGGCCTCGACGCGGGGGCCGACGACTACGTGACCAAGCCGTTCGACTCGGACATCCTGCTCGCCCGTCTGCGTGCCATGCTGCGCCGCGCCGACCGCGAGCGCGCCCGCAACCCCCTGACCGGACTGCCGGGCAATGCGCGCATCGTGACCGAGCTGGCGGAACGGTTGCGTGCCGAGGATCCGATGGCGCTGCTCTACGTCGACCTCGACCAGTTCAAGCCGTACAACGACCACTACGGGTGGTTGCGGGGCGACGAGGCGATCCGAGCGGTCGCCGACCTGCTGCGCCAGGTCGAGCAGGATCTCGGCGGTGAGCGGAGCTTCGTCGGCCACGTCGGCGGCGACGACTTCGTCGTCATCGTCGAGCCCGAGTCCGCGGAAGCGATCGCCCGCGAGATCTGCGAACGCTTCGACCGCCTGTCGCCGACGCTCTACGACCCGGCCGACCGCATGGCCGGCTCGATCGAGGTGGCCGATCGAAGGGGCGTGCCCCAGCGGTACTCGCTGTTGTCGCTGTCCGTCGGCATCGCGACCACGGACCGACGCGACTTCGACCACCAGGGCGAGGTCGTGACCGTGGCGACGGAGATGAAGCGCTACGCGAAGACACGCGGTGGTGGACGGTCCACGTACGCGATCGACCGTCGTGCCGACGACGTCAGCGTCGAGATGGAGGTCGACCTGCCGTAGCGGTCGGGGCGGCCGCGCGGGAGGCGCGCAGGTAGACTCGTCAGGCGTCCCCGGGGATGGGTGGAAGTCCCTACCGGCGGTGATGAGCCCGCGACCCGGTCGCCCGTGGCGGCCGGCTGACCCGGTGCAATTCCGGGGCCGACGGTGAGAGTCCGGATGGGAGGGGATGCCGGCCGCGAGCGGCCGGGCCATGACCAGTGCCCGGCGGCCGCCCGCGCCAGCATGCGCTCCTCCCATCACCCGAGGCCGCGGCAGCGACGCCGGAGCCCGTCGGAGGAGCCGTGACCGCGTCCAGTCACCTGCCCGCCGCCGATCGCGCACACCTGGTGCGCGCCATCGCGCTGGCCGAGCGCAGCCGTGGTCGCACGTCCCCCAACCCGCCAGTGGGTTGCGTCCTGGCGCGTGGGCAGGAGCGCGTCGGCGAGGGCGCGACCGAGCCGGCAGGGGGACGTCACGCCGAGGTGGTCGCGCTCGATGCCGCAGGGGAGGCCGCCCGCGGCACCACCGCGTACGTGACCCTCGAGCCGTGCGCCCACCACGGCCGCACCCCACCGTGCACCGACGCCCTGCTGTCGGCCGGCGTCCGACGCGTCGTGTACGCCCTCCACGACCCGAACGTGCTCGCACGGGGCGGCGCGCAGGTCCTGCGGCGAGCAGGGGCGGAGGTGGTCGGACCGGAGGCGGTCGGCCCGTTCCTTGCGGGCGCCGTCGCGTGCCAGCTCGAGGGCTTCCTCCGCACGGTGCAGGCCGGCCGGCCGCACGTGACGCTCAAGCTCGCTCAGACCGTCGACGGCCGGCTCGTGCCACCGGACGGCCGCCGCTGGGTCACCGGACCGGCCGCCCGTCGGGCCGTGCACCGCCTGCGGGCGGCCAGCGATGCCGTCCTCGTCGGTTCCGGCACGGTCCTGGCCGACGACCCCCGCCTCGACGCGCGGGACGTGGCCGTGCCCCGTCAGCCACGGCCGGTCGTGCTCGACGCGCGGCTGCGCACCCCGCCTTCCGCCAACGTCGCCCGGCCAAGGGCGGTGGTCGTCACGAGCCCGGCCGCACCGCCTGGACGCCGGCGCGAGCTGGTCGATCGAGGCGTGGAGGTGGTGGAGGTCGATGCCAATGCGGGCGGTGGGGTGGACCTCGTCGCCGCCATGCGACAGCTCGCGGCCCGCGGCGTCACCTCGCTGCTGGCCGAGCCCGGCCCGACGCTGGCAGGAGCGCTGGTCGCGGCCGCCCTCGTCGACCGGTTGGTGCTGCACGTCGCGGCCACGTCGGTCGACGATCGCTCGGCATGGGCGATCCCCGCGGCCGGTGGGTCGGCCTGGGACGTCGAGCGGGTCGGGGGCGCCGGCGCGGATGCGATCCTCCACCTGGTGCCGGCTGGGGTGCGTTCGACCGCCCCGACCGAAAGGGCCGCGTGATGTTCACGGGTATCGTGGAGGAGATCGGGCACGTGGCTGCGGTCGACGTGGCGGACCGGCAGGCCCGACTCGCGGTCCGCTGCGACGCGGTCGTGCGCGACGCCGCGGTCGGCGACTCGATCTCGGTGGGCGGCTGCTGCCTCACCGTCACGTCGCTGCCCCCCGACGGGTTCACTGCGGACCTCATGGCCGAGACCCTGCGCGCGACCGCCCTCGGCAGCCTGACCGTGGACGATCCGGTCAACCTCGAACGCGCCATGCGGGCCGACACCCGCTTCGGCGGACACCTCGTCCAGGGGCACGTGGACGCCGTCGGTCAGGTGACCGGCCGCCGCGACGAGCCCGGCACGGTGGTGCTGTCCCTGCGGGCGCCCGCGTCGGTCGCGCGCTACCTCGTCGCGAAGGGATCGATCACCGTGGACGGCGTGAGCCTGACCATCGTGGACGTCGACGACGCCGGCGGGTTCGAGGTCGGGTTGATCCCGCACACGCTCGCGGAAACCACCCTGGGGGTCCGCCAGCCGGGCGACGCGGTCAACCTCGAGGTCGATGTGATCGCCAAGTACGTCGAGCGGCTGCTCGCCGCCGGCAGCCACAGCCCCTACCAGCGCCTGGGCCGGAAGGACGACGCGTGAGCCGGTTCGCCAGCATCGACGATGCCATCGAGGCGATCCGCCGCGGCGGCATGGTGATCGTCGTGGACGACGCGGATCGCGAGAACGAGGGAGACCTCGTGATGGCCGCCGACGCCGCCACGCCCGAACACCTGGCGTTCGTGGTCAACCATGGCAGCGGGGTCGTGTGTGTGCCGATGCTCGGCGAGGACCTCGACCGGCTCGACGTCCCGATGATGGTGACCCGCAACCAGGACCCGAAGGGGACCGCCTATACCGTCAGCGTGGACGCCGCGGAGGGTGTCACGACGGGCATCTCGGCCGCCGATCGCGCGCGCACGTGCCGGGTGCTGTCCGATCCGGCGTCCACGCCCGAGGACATCACCCGCCCCGGCCACGTCTTCCCCCTGCGCTACCACCCCGGCGGTGTCCTGCGCAGGATCGGGCACACCGAGGCGTCGGTCGACCTCGCCCGGCTCGCGGGACGCCGACCCGCCGCGGTGATCTGCGAGGTCGTGCGGCCGGACGGATCGATGGCCCGCGTCCCCGACCTCGAACGGTTCGCGGAGGAGCACGACCTGCTCATCGTGACGATCGCGGACCTGGTCGCCTATCGCCGGCAGCGGGAGCACGTGGTGGAACGCGTCGCGACCGCCAGGCTGCCGACGCCGTACGGCGACTGGCGCATGATCGGCTACCGCGACGTGGCGGGCAGCGCGGAACCGATGGCGCTGCTGTACGGCGAACCGGAGGGACACAGCGACGTGCTGGTCCGCATGCACTCCGAGTGCGTCACCGGCGACATCTTCCGGTCGCTGCGATGCGACTGCGGGCCACAGCTCGACCTCTCGATGGCGCGTATCGCGAGCGAGGGCGAGGGCGTGATCGTGTATCTGCGCGGCCAGGAGGGGCGGGGCATCGGGCTGCTGCACAAGCTCCAGGCCTACGAGCTCCAGGACCACGGGGCTGACACCGTGGATGCGAACCTCCAGCTCGGCCTGCCGGCCGATGCGCGCGACTACGGGGTCGGTGCCCTGATCCTCGCCGATCTCGGTCTGTCCACCCTGCGGTTGTTGACCAACAACCCCGCCAAGCGGGTGGCGCTCGGGGGGTTCGGCCTGTCGATCGTCGAGCGCATCCCTGTGGAGGTGCTGCCGAACGCCGCCAACGAGGGCTACCTGCGGACCAAGGCCGAGCGGATGGGGCACGAGATGAACGGCGGAGATCTGCCCGTGTCGACGGGTGTCGGCGACATCGCCCTGCAACGCACCAGCGCACCGCCGGCGGTGGAGAAGCCCGTGCGTGGGATCGCCATGGCGCCGCCTCCGCCCGGCGACGCCCCCCGCCGCCCCCGGGACGAGGACGACGGCGACGCCGCCGCGGCACAGGCCGCGGGGCGCCGGTACGAACGCTGACCGTAGGCAGGCGAAAGGACCGCACGCATGGACGGCACCCCCCGACCGCGCGCCCGCGACGGCGCCATCACGCACACGGGCCACCTCGACGCGTCAGGGCTCACCATCGGGCTGGTCGCGTCGCGATTCAACGAGGCCATCGTGGAACGGCTCGTGGACGGCGCGATCGACGCGCTGCTGCGCCACGGCGCCAGCGCCGATGCGGTGCACATCGCCTGGGTGCCCGGCGCGTTCGAGCTGCCGGTCGTGCTCGATCGGCTCGCAGCGAGCGGCGACTACGACGCGTTGGTCGCGCTCGGCTGCGTCGTACGCGGCCAGACGCCCCACTTCGACCACGTGGCCGGCGAGGCGTCCCGCGGGGCGGGGGCCGTCGCACGTGCCCGGGGCGTCCCGGTCGGCTTCGGGGTCCTGACCGTCGACACGTGGGACCAGGCGGTCGAGCGCGCCGGCGGCAAGGCCGGCAACAAGGGGGCGGAGGCCGCCATGAGCGCGGTCGAGACCGCCCACGTGCTGCGGACGCTGTGACCCCGCGGCCGGGAGCCAAGCGCCGGGCCCTCGCCGAGGAGCAGGCCCACGCCGATCGCGTCCACGACCGGGTCGAACAGCTGCGCCGGCGCGCCGAGGAGCGGGCGGTGGCCGCCGGCGCCGACCACTCGGGCTCGACCTTCCAGGCCCGATTCGAGCGGGACGTCACCGCGCACCATCACGCCAGCCGCGCCGCCCGCTTCACCTTCGGCGACGTCGAGGCCCTCGTGTTCGGGCGCATGGACCTCGCCGACGGCGAGACCCTCCACGTCGGGCGCGTGTCGGTCGTCGACGAGGACCGCGAGGTGCTGCTGGTCGACTGGCGGGCGCCGGCGTCGGCGGCGTTCTACCGGGCCACCGCGGCCGAGCCGCTGCGAGTGGCGCGCCGGCGCACGCTGACCACCCGCGGCGCGGAGGTCCGCGACCTCGACGACGAGCTGCTCGACGCCGATGCGGCCGATCGGCTCGGCCTCGAGGCCGTCACGGGCCAGGGCGCACTGCTCGCGGCGCTGTCCCGCGTCCGCGACGGGCGCATGCACGACATCGTCGCGACGATCCAGGCCGACCAGGACCGCATCATCCGGTCCAGGGCGAGCGGCACGCTGGTGGTCACCGGGGGTCCCGGGACCGGGAAGACCGTGGTGGCGCTGCACCGGGTCGCCTACCTGCTCTACGACGACCGCGAGCGGTTCGAAGGCCGCGGGATCCTCGTCGTCGGCCCGAGCCGGGCCTTCGCCGAGTACACGTCCCGGGTGCTGCCCGCCCTCGGCGAGGACCGGGCCGTGCAGCGGCCGCTGACCGCACTCGCCCCCGTCGAGGTCGAGACGAACACCTGGGACGAGCCCGATGTCGCCGCGATCAAGGGGTCGCTGGCGATGGTGGAGGTGTGCCGGCAGCTCGTCGTCGCCGTCCTGCCGCCGTTACCACCGGTGACGCGCTTCGCCTTCCAGGGCACCTCGGTCGAGGTCTCCGCCGACCGGCTGCGGACCCTGCGGGGTCGCTTGCTGTCGCGCGTGACCGCCGACCGCGACGAGGCCACCTACCACGCCCGACGCGACGGGGCAGGCGAGGCCCTGCGCGCAGCGTTGTGGCAGGCGTGGCGCCGCGCCCACGACGAGGCGGGCGGCCACCCTCCCGACGAGCGGACCGGCACCGGCTTCGACACGGCCCTGGACGAGTCGCCCCAGGTCAGGATGCTGCGACGTTGCTGGTGGCCGGAGCTCGACCCCGAGACCGTGCTCGCCGATCTCGCGCTCGGCCGGGTCGACCTGGGCGAGGTGGCGGGGGGTCTGCTGCCGGCGTCGGACGTCGCGACCCTCCGTTCGGCATGGGACGTCGCCGACGGCTGGACGGTGGACGACGTGGCGCTGCTCGACGAGGTCGGCGCCCTGCTCGGCTCACCACCTCCGCGCGCCCGACAGGCAGCGCGCGACGACGAGGGGATCCGGCTGACGTCGGACGAGCTCACGGACGACATCGAGCCGCTCGACGTCGCCGATCCCGACTATCGCGACTTCGCCCACGTGGTGGTGGACGAGGCACAGGACCTCACACCGTTGCAGTGGCGGGCGGTCGCACGGCGCGGGCCGTACGCATCGTGGACCGTGGTGGGGGACCTGGCGCAGCGCAGCCGCGTGGCCGACCCGGCGACGTGGGACGACGTGGCCGCGCTGATCGGTCGTCGTGAGGTCACCGTCACCGAACTCCAGATCAACTACCGCACCCCGAGCGAGGTGGTGTCGGTCGCGCGGGCCGTGCTCGAGGCGGCCGGCCACGACCCCGACGCCGTCCCACAGGCGGTGCGTGCGACCGGGGAACGGCCACGGCTCGTGCGGGCCGACGACGTCGCGGAGACCGCGGTGGCCGTGTCCCTGTCGCTGGCCGAGGACCGCGAGGGGATGGTCGCGGTGGTCTGTCCCCCGTCGTGGGTCGACGACCTGACCGGCCGCCTCGAGGTCCGCGGGCAGGACCGCCCGGAGCTGGTCGAGCGGATCCGGGCGTTCGATCCCTACACCATCAAGGGGCTCGAGTTCGACGACGTCGTCGTCGCCGCACCGGACGCCATCGCGTCGGGATCGGTGGTCGGCCTCCACCTGCTGTACGTGTCGGTGACCCGCGCCACGCGCAGCCTGACGATGGTGGCGACCCCGGACGCGCACGTGCCGGGCGCCGATCACTGCGACGAGGCCTGAGGGCTCGGCGGGGCCTACAGCCGGCAGGCGAGGATGTCGGTGACGAGGATGCCACGGGCACCGAGCTCCCACAGGGCATCCATCACCTGGTTGGTGTCCTTGCGCAGCACCATCGCCTGGACCGCGGCCCACCCCTTGTCGTGGAGCGGGGACACCGTCGGCGACTCGATGCCGGGCGTGATCGCGCACGCCGCGTCGAGGTCCTCGACCCGGATGTCATAGGCGACCATGACGTACTGCCGGGCGATGATGACGCCGTTGAGGCGTCGCATGAGCTGGTCGATCTGGCCGTCGGCGTGCGCGCCACGCCGCCGGATCAGCACCGCCTCGGAGGTCAGGATGACCTCGCCGATGATTTCGAGCCCGGCTTGGCGCAGGGTAGTGCCGGTCGAGAC
>CAZSQF010000029.1:0-18049 GCA_964608935.1 uncultured Actinomycetota bacterium
ATCGTTTCGTTAACGCGCCTCTTATGCCACACTCCCCACAACGTTGTCAACCGCACCCACCGTCCGAGGAGATCCTCATGCGCGCCGCCGTCTACCACCGCCGCGGAGAAGCCGCGGAGGTGCTCGAGGTCGTCGACCTCCCCGACCCCGATCCGGCAGAGGGCGAGGTCAGGGTCCGGGTCCGGGCGTCGGGGGTCAACCCCAGCGACGTCAAGTCGCGCATGGGCAAGAGCTCGGGCCAGTCCGGCTCGGGCGAGCCGCTGCCCTTCGACCACCAGATCCCGCACCAGGACGGTTCGGGCATCGTCGACGCCGTCGGGGCCGGTGTGGACCGATCCCGCGTGGGTGAGGCGGTGTGGCTCTACAACGCCGCTCACGGACGGGCCACCGGCACGGCGGCCGAGCTCGTCTGCCTGCCCGATCACCTCGCGGTTCCGCTCCCGGACGGGATCCCGATGGGCCAGGCCGCCGGCCTCGGCATCCCGTACGTCACGGCGCACCGCTGCCTCCTGGCGGACGGGGAGCTCACCGACGCCACGGTCCTGGTCACCGGTGGCGCCGGTGCGGTCGGCAACGCGGCGATCCAGCTCGCTCGGTACGACGGCGCGCGGGTGATCGCGACCACCAGCACCGAGGAGAAGGCCGATCTCGCCCGCGCGGCCGGCGCCGAGGCGACGATCGACTACCGCGCCGCGGACGTCACCGCGAGGCTCGAAGCGGCGGCGCCGGCCGGCATCGACCGGGTCATCGACGTGTCGATGATGACCAACCTGCCGACCTACGTCGACCTGCTCAACCCGCACGCGGTCGCCGTCGGCTACGCGGAGATCCCCGGCGCGACGGGACCCGAGTGGCCACCGCTGATGAGCTTGCGGGTGAAGAACCTCACGTTGCGGTTCGTCCGCGCCTACGGCCTGACGACGGCGATGCAGGACGCCGCGAAGCATGACATCACCCGAGAGCTCGAGGCCGGCGCGCTGCATCCGCTCCCGGAACACCACTTCCCCCTCGAGCGGATCATCGAGGCTCACCAGGCCGTCGAGCAGGGGGTCACCGGCAAGGTGATCGTCGAGCTCCCGTAACGCAGGGATCAGGACGGGCCCGCGAGCAGGGGCCGCAGGTCGCGGACGTCCTCGATGCGCTCTGGCTCGAGCAGCAGCGTGATCAGACGCTGGGCGTCGCTCGCGCCCAGGATCGGGTCCAGCAGGTCCCGGCACTTGGCGACCACGGCCTCGGGCGGCATGGGATTCTCCGCCGTTCCCTCGACCGCCTCGACGAACCGTTCGCACCGGCTGCCGTCCGGCCGCTGGACGATCACGCGCCCCTGCCGGCTGCCGCGGGTGGTCTCGTCGGGGAGGAGGTCGATGCGCTCCATCAGCGCTCGGATGTCCTCCGACCGCATCCGTGCGTCGTCGTGGGCCATGCCGAAGGAGAACCCCCCATCGAGGAGGGTCCCAGCGACGAGGTATTGGCAGTTGATGTCGGGCATGCGCCGGCCGTCGACGATCTCGGCGAGGTCGGCAGGGAGGTAGACCTCCATGCGCTCCACCTGGTCGGCCGTGAGCCCCTCGCTGGCGATCAGATCCTCGGTTGCCTGGATCGCCGCCTGAGCCGGCGAGCCGACGGCGTACTTCTTGATGTTGGTCCGGATCACCTCGTAGCGCTCGCCGAGCCCGTCGCTGAGCAGGTCGAGGTCGGCATCCGACGACAGGGCGTCGAGGTAGTTGGGGTGGCCGGTGAATACGTCGCCGACGCCGTCGAAGCCCGCAGCGACCATCGTGGCCGCCGCGACCCCGTTGCGTGACCCCATCCCGCCGAACACGAACGCCTTCTCCACGTGACGTTCGTCGCGGAGCCAGGTCGTGACCCCGGAGCTCTGCTGTGCGGTGTAGGAGAGGACCCACCGGACCTGCTCGCTCGTCAGGTCCTCGAGCGCTGCGGCGGCGGCCACCGCACCCCAGACGCTGACCATGGCGTGGCTCGAGCGGGAGGCACCGTGCTTCGCGAACCCGGACATCCCCAGCATCGGGGTGATCCGGCATCCGAGGTCGTACCCGGCGGCGACCGCCCGGACGAGGTCCGTCCCCGACCGGCCGTGGCGCTCGGCGACGGCCAGAGCCGCCGGGACCACCGCGCAACCCGGGTGGCTGAACGAGGGAGCGTGGGAGTCGTCGGTCTCGTCCGCGTGGGCGGAGATGCCGTTGGCCAGCGCAGCCGAGGTGGCGTTGGTCAGCAGGTCCGTCCCGATGACCTGGGCCTCCGGGACGCCACCTTGCGATCGGACGTAGGCGATGCCCAGACGCCCGGGCTCGAGCCGGGCACCGGTCACCATCGCGGCCACGGTGTCGAGGATGTGCTGGCAGGTCTTGGCCGAGACGTCCTCCGGCAGCTCCCGGTCACGGGCGCCGGCGAGGTGGTCTGCGGCGGCCTGCATCGGCTCGCTGATCTCATCGGGCGGGTTGGTCATGGCTCGCTCCTGTGGTGGACTCGGGGGCGATCGCCGGGGATCGTCGGTGACGGCTGGACGGTCGGGGGTGGGGTCGTCATCACGTGGCGGCGCGGAGACGTCCGACGAAGGCGGAGGCGGTGGACGCGCCCGACACCAGGTCGGAGACCTGGGCCGTGAGGTCGGGTGCCTCGTCCGGGGCCACCAGCCCGGGCTCCTCGAGCACGTCCCAGCGCAGACCCAACCCGTCGAGCAGTGTCGCGGCGTCGGCGTCGGGCGCGGCGACCGCGAGCAACCCACGACGGCCCTCGAGACCTCGCTGAGGGCCACTGAACCCCTCGACGCAGAGCCACGCCGCCTCGAGCCCGTTCGCCGCCGCCTTGCCGACGAGGAGCGGCCACGCCGAGCTGGATCCGGCCAGCGCCAGGCCTGCGGCCTGGGTGGCGGCGATCCCCAGCGCCTGCCCGGTCGCCGTCGGCGTCGCCCCGAGGAGCCGCGCCACGGCGGCTGCCGAACCGATCGACCCACCGGCACCGGTCACGTCCCACCCCCGGGCGACGTAGCTGCTCGCCCGGAGGCCGCGCACGACGCGGCAACCAACCTCCGACCCGACCGTCACGGCTGCGACGAGCTCGGGGCCCGGCCGGTCGAGCAGGGAGGCTGCAGCGACGGCAGCCGCGACCACGGCGACCTCGGTGCGCTGCTCCGCCGTGTCCTCCGGGCGGGTCCCGGCGACGCCGCTCACCAGCGCGGCTCCCGCCGCGGACAGGTCGACGGGTGGCCCGAGCGCGGCCACCGGTCCGTCGCCCTCGGCAGCGAGCGCCGCCACCGTGGTCACGACCGTCGGGTCATCCTGGCGATGGGCCGCCCGGCGGGCCACGGCGGTCAACGTCGCGACGCCTCGGTCACGCAGCTTGCCGGTCGGGGGCGCGCTCAGGGCGAACCTCGCGAGCTCGGCGCTGACGTCAGCGGGGGTGCCGGTCATCGGCCGCTCCGATCGCTCGGCTCGGTGCAGGCGGCACGGAGGCCGTCGAGGCCGGGCGCCGAGCCGAGCTGCGCCACGGCCTCCAGGATCGCGTCGGTCCGGTCGGGCAGGACCGGCTCGACCAGGGCACGTACCTTGGCCTCGAGCTCGTCGTCGGTCAGCGGTCGGGCGAGGCTGCCCGGAGCGTGCTTGACGTGCTCGCGCTCCACACGCCCGTCGGCCAGCTCGACCTCGACCGTGGCGGCGTCGCGAGGCATCTGGGGATCGACCTCCAGGGTCGTCACCGCTCGCAGCCGGATCAGGTCGGGACCGCGGACCCGTTCGTCCTCGTACTGGGCGAGCGCGACCTGACCGTCGGCGAGGCCGGCCCCGACCCCGTGGATCGTGCTGAAGCGGGCCTGGAGACCGTCCTGGGGGTCGGGGTTGCCGGTCAGCTCCGGGACGAGCGGATGGCAGTGGACCGCGACCCGCGCGACGGCGTCCACCGCCGGCAACCGGTCGTGGATCAGCGACGCCGCACAGATCGCGGGATGGCACACGATGCCGCACGGGTACGGCTTGAAGGTGTTGTCCAACAGCTCCCAACGCTCACCGAGCCCGCCGGTGACGTGGACCCAGTCGACCTCGTCGGCCAGCGCCTGCGCGAAGCCCCCCACGGCCTCGAGCGCGCCAGGGGGCCCGTCGCCACCGGCCGCGACGTACCGTGCGGCGAGCACCCCGTTCGCCGAGGCCCGCCCCGGATGGAAGGGCTTGGTCATCGTGCCGAAGCCCTCGCGGACACCCACCGTCATGTTCGCCGCGACGCCGATGGCGGACTCGAGTCGGTCCGCGTCGAACCCGAGCAGCAACCCCGCGGTGATGGCCGACCCCAGGACACCGCACGTGCCCGTGATGTGCCAACCGGTGTCGTAGTGGGAGGGGGAGATGGCCACTCCGACCCGCAGCTGACCCTCGATGCCCCATGCCAGGGCCGCCAGCGCGCTGACCCCGTCCACGTCCTCGGGGATCCCGACGGCCAACAGTGCTCCCAAGCACGCCGCGCTCGGGTGGATCACGGTCGCGAGGTGGGTGTCGTCGAAGTCGTCGTAGTGGGCCGCCACCCCGACGGCGAGGGCCGCGAGGGACGGGACCAGGGAGTCCCGACGCCCGAGGACGGGCACCGAGCCGGTCCCACCCGTCCGATCGGCGTAGGTGATCAGCGCCTCCATCGCGTCGCTCCGCGCGGCGCCGACCGCCGTACCGATCACGTTGAGGAGGGAGCGCTCGGTCGCGCGGGACACGTCGGGGGCGAGCGGCTGCTGCGCCGGGTCCACGATCCCCTGGCACAACCTCGCCGTAGGTGTGCTTGCGGTCACGGGCATCTCCTCCGTATCGGGGCGGGGTGTGGGTCGCGGGCGGGCAAGGTCGGTCATGCTGACGCCGCGCCCGCCCGCAGCCAGGCGGACGTGTCCAGGGGCGCCCCGTCGACCACGTAGTCCCACCGCGCAGCCGCATCCTCGAGCACGGTCGCGACGTCCTCGTCCAGCAGGTGCCCCGCGGCGACCAGCTCCTGCGCCGCGTCCCGCACCCTGGCCAGGAAGCCGTCACGATCGCCGTACCGTTCCTCCAGCGAGGCACGCGGGTCACCGCGCTCGAGCCGTTCCTGCTCGGTTCGTGCGAAGAACCGTGTGAAGCCCTGCATGGACACGATCTGCCCCGGTGCGCCGGTCTCGGGGTGCCGGGGGTTGAACCCCGTGTGCGTCCCGAGCGGCACGGTGACGTCGGGCAGCCTGATCCCCGCCACCTCGTTGCCGTCGGCATCGACGGCCGCGACGAGGCACGCGTACGTGCGCCCCTCCACGACGGGGTAGCGCCCGATCCCCCGCTCGACGTCGGGTCCGAGGTCCACCTCGCGCAGGACGGGCAGCTCGGAGGGATCGGGCAGGGGCCCGTCGACCAGCGGCCGCAGGGCGTCGATCACCGCCTCTCGTGGCACGGCGGTCCCGTCGTCGATCCGTGGGACGGCGTTCGGCGGCGGCGCGACCCCCTCGACGACCCAGCGGTCGAGGTTGACCAGGGCAGCGCGCACCAGCGGACTCAGGTCGACCGTGTTGAAGCCGTAACGACCGCGCGCGCCATCGTGCTCGTTGTAGTCGGCCTGGGGGACGTCACCGGGGAAGTGCTGGGTCCCAGCCAGGTGGTAGTGCCGCACCTCGTCGGGAGGATCGACGTCCGCCTCGGCCAGGGCATCGGTGTGCATCAGCGAGCAGTCCCCTCGCCAGTACTCGGCGCCGGTGTTGAGGTAGACGACCTTCGGGACCGCCCCCACCTCGCGCTGGCGACGCAGCAGCCCGTCCGTGACCCCGCTGAAGGGATCGGTCCGAGGGTCGTCGGTGAACGGGGGCAGGTGACCGAAGTTGGGGTACAGCTGGACCGACGGCTGAGCGAAGCGGTGGTTGAACTCGCCGCGGCGTGCACCTGCCACGTGCGGGAGCAGCCCGTCGTAGGCCTGCGACCCGGCCTCGTCCCGGTTGAGACCGAGGTACAGGTAGTGGCGCAGCAGCCGCCCCGCCTGGGACATGCCGAACCCGTAGACCCGGTCGATCGAGCCACCCGCGGGGTTGTCCGGGTGCGCCGAGCGCAGGAACGAAGCCGTGTCGCGGACGGCGAGCAGCCCGACGCCCACCACCGGAGCGCCGCGTGTGGTGTAGGTCAGGTGGTACTGCTTGCCGGCCTCGAACCCGTCGGGGAAGTGCACATGTTCGTCGCTCGGCACCACCCCGTCTGGCGTCTCCTCGGCGAACCCCCACCGGTCCCGTGGGATCACGACGGCCGGTCCGTCGTCCCAGTCCCGGACCGTCAGCTGCGCGCCGGGCTCGTCCACCTCGGCGGCCCGGTACGGGCGATGGGCACGGTTCGCGAGCAGCCGGGTGGTCTGGCGCCAGGACGGCCGGATCTCGATCACGGTGGTCCCCTCGATCGGCGTATCGTCGATCCGTGCCTCGGGCGCGTCGAAACCGAGCCGGCCTCCCTCGCGGATCACGTCCCACTGCCAAGCGAGGTAGAGCACCGTGTAGCCGTGCCGGAACAGGAACCCGTCGCCCGGGTCCACCTCCGTGGTGCTAGGCCCTCCGTACGGAGCACGGTTGATGACCCGAGGCGACAGCGGCTGGCCACGGTTGACCGCCTCGACCACCGCCCTGCCGTTGCCCCGCTCCGGGTCGGCCGGCAGCAGCATCACGACGTCGCTGTGGAAGGTCACCAACCCGACGTCATCGACGGGTGCGAGGTCCAGGTCGACGATCACGGCGTTCGCCGGGTGCGCCGGGTCGACCGCGAACGACAACCGCCCGTCCACCCGCTGGTACGGACCGACCGAGCCGAACGCGCGGCCGCCGTCGAAGGGTCCGCTCGCACGGACCTCGAACCCAACGGCCACCATGCGGAGCTCCCGGTCGACGATCGCCGAGCATCCTAACCCGTACCGCACAAGGGGACGAATGTTCCGCATATGATGGGGTGCACAGGGCGAACCTTTCCCGGTCCGGCCCGCCGCCGGGCTGCAGGGGCCACCGGTCCCGACGACGAGCCGGACACGAGCGCGAGGGAGACGGCCGATGCACCAGTCCTGTGTCGATGAGCTGCTGACCACGACCCGGGCCGTCCGCAGACGGCTCGACACCTCCCGCCCCGTCGCAGAGGACGACCTGCGCGAGTGCCTCCGGATCGCCTTGCAGGCACCCAACGCGAGCAACCGCCAGCAGTGGCGCTTCGTCGTCGTCACCGACCGCGCGGTCATCGAGGAGTTGGGCAGGCTCTACCGCGAGGTCTTCGACGCGTACTACCGTCCCAAGGTCGACGCCGCTCGGCGAGAGGGTCCGGCGGTCGATCCAGCCGTCTTCGGCTCCGCGGAACACCTGGCGAATATCATGGGGCAGCTCCCCGCGATGTTGGTGCCCTGCATGCCAGGACGTGCCGAGCATCTCGACACGGCGCACGCGCAGGCCGGACGCTACGGCTCGATCCTGCCCGCCACGTGGAGCTTCATGCTGGCCGCCCGCGCCCGTGGGCTCGGGACATGCTGGACCACGATGCACCTCGAACGTGAGCGCGAGGCCGCGGACGTGCTCGGTATCCCCTTCGATCACTTCACCCAGACGGGCCTCGTCACGATCGCCCACACAGACGGCGGGAACTTCCGACCCGCGCGCCGGGGGCCGCTCAACGAGGTGGTCCACTGGGACCGGTGGCCGGACGGGTCGTAGCTCGACGGGAGGCTCACCGCCCCCACTGCGATCCCGGGAGGTCCCGGTCACTCTCGGCCTGATGACCGCCCGCTGCCCCCCGGCGAGTAGTCTCCCCCACCGCTCGTCGCCGCCCTCCGAGGTCTCCGATGGTCAACGGACCCAAGCGCATCATCGCGACGTTCTCGCCGTCATCGGGCCGGGAGCTCGACGTCTTCCGGATCCTCCGCGATGTCGAGGCAGGGACCCGGCAGGAGCCAGGGAACGAGCAGTACGACCTGTACGCCTCCGAGGTCGACGGCACCGTGCGCTTCCACCTCGTCGAGGCCTACACCGACGCCGCCGCCGTGGAGGCCCACCGAGCGTCGGAGCACTACCGCCGCTACCGCGCCCGCATCGCCGGCCTGCTCGACGCACCGATCGACGTCGCGGTCCTGCAGGACCCCGAGGAGGTCGTCGCGGACCAGTGACGTGGAATCGGCCAGGTGCCGGCCGGACGCCCCGTCAGCGATCGCTCGCCCGGAGCGTGGTCCCACCGTCGACGGGCAACACCACCCCGGTGACGTAGCGCGCCTCGTCGCTCGCGAGGTAGACGGCGGCGTTCGCGACGTCCCAGGCCGTCCCCTCGATTCCGAGCGCCGAGGCCCTCACGCGTCGCTCACGGAGCTCGTCGGTCATCCCCTCGGCGGCAACCATCGGCGTGTGGATCGGGCCCGGAGCTATGGCGTTGACCCGGATCCCCGCGGCCGCGTGATCGACGGCCATTGCCTTTGTCAGTGCGATCACCGCGCCCTTCGAGGTCGAGTAGGGCGTCAACCCCCTCGGTCGCAACGCCGAGATCGACGAGAGGTTCACGATCGAGCCGCCACCGCCCTCGGCCATGACCGGGATCACCTCCCGGCTGACCAGCATCATCGAGGTGACGTTGACGTGCATGACCCGGGTCCACTCCTCCTCCGACACGTCGAGGATCGTGCCCGGCCCGTGGATCCCCAGGTTGTTGTCGAGGACGTCGATGCGGCCCCACCGCTGCGTGGCGGCCTCGACCACTCCCCGGATGTCATCCGGGTCGGTCATGTCACCGACGTAGACGGCGGCGTCACCTCCCTCGTCCTCGATCCGGCGGCGGGTCGCTTCCGCCGCCTCCTCGAAACGGTCGACGAGCAGCACGTGGCCGCCCTCGCGTGCGAACAGCACGGACGCGGCGCGTCCCGTTCCGACGCCCTCGCTCCGTGACCCCGCACCGGTCACGATGCAGACCTTGCCCTGCAATCTCGCCATGACGCACCTCAACCAGGGTTCGGGACGGTGATCCCGCTGGCGTCGTCCGGTCCGGACGGCGCCAGCCCTCCGTCGACCTGCTCAGTAGATGTTGGCCGGCATGATCAGGTCCTCGGCGAGGATCTCGACGTCTAGCGCATCGGGGAGGGGATAGCCGCCCTCGCGCAGGTGATCCACCATCTGGCGGTGGTGCCACGCAGCGTGGAAGCGCTGACCGGACAGCACCACGTTGTAGGTGACGCGCCCGCGAGGCGTGTCGACCTCGGGGCCGTCGGTGTGCAGGTCGTCCTCCTTGTCCAGGAGGAAGGACTGCCAGCCGAAGAAACGGCTCTCCGCCCAGGCCACCAACGTGTCCATGTCGATCAGCGGCGCCTCGTGGATGTGGTCGGTGTGCTCGGGGTTCCAGTCGAACACACCGGAGTCCCACGTGTCGGGGAGCAGCTCGAACGGGTAGAAGGTGTTGACCAGGAGGTTGCGGACGCTTCGTTCGCGCGACCTCGTCGGGGTGAGCAGGTACTCGAAGTCGGCTTGCTGGACCGACTCGATCCAGCTCTCCAGGATCGGGACCGTGTCCCATCCGAGGCGGCTCACCTCGCCCACCTCCGGCATGGGCAGTCCCAGGGCCGACGCGACCTGGCTGATCTGTAGGATCCGGATCAGCTTGCCGTCGATCACCAGGCAGGGGATCCGCGGAGCCCCGACCTCCTCGTGCCGACGTTGACCTTCACCTCCGTCGCCACCGTTGATGATCTCGACATCCGCGTCACTTTGGCTAAGGAACTCCTTAGCAGCTGCACACGAACCTCAACCAGGGCGCCAAAAGAACAGGACCTCCTGCGACATGGCGCACCTCCTTTCGGCGTCGTTCCCACCGGGCGCGATCTGCGACCGGACCTTTGGTTACTGCGGTAGATGGCCCGTCGAGGACGGGTCGCGCCGCGGGGGTCACCACCAGGTCGCGGCGAACAGTTCCGCCACGCCGTCCGCGTCGGGGAGGCCCTCGGCGTGCTGGATCACCTTCGTCGCGCGCTCGGCCCCCAGGACGGGCTCGAGCAGGCCACGTGCCTTGGTCTGGAGTTGCTCGTCGGTCATCGGCTTCTCCGTGCTGGCGGTCGCGTGGATCACCTCTTCGACGAACTCACGTCCGTCGGTGGTCGTGACCGTGAGGTGGACCGCAGCCTTAGGTACATCGGGATCGACGACCGTCCGGACGCGCTGGCGCACCTCCCGGACGTCGGGAGCGATCGCCCGCTCGTCGGAGAACTGCGGCGGCCCGCCGGCATCATCGAGGAGGCCGACGGCAATGCAGTGGTAGACACTGAACTTGGTCTCGAGCGCGTCCTGGGGATCCTCGATGCCCATGGCATCGAGGACGATCTGCGGGACCCTGGCCTCGATCGACTCGATCTCGTCGGGTGCGAGGTGGTCGCGGAGCGTCCTCGCGGCATCGATGGCCGCGTGGGACACGATCCCGCAAGCGTAGGGCTTGATCGCGTTCTTCTCGATCTCCCACCGCGCCCCCAGGTCGTCCACCATGCGATCGAGGTCCACCTTGGGCGACGTCGCCCGCGCGAACCCGAAGGGCGACTCGATCGGCGTGGCCGGCCCCGTCATGCCCTGCTGCGCGAGCAGCGCAGCCTCGAACCCATCGGCGGCCGCCTTCGCGGGGTGGAACGCCTTGGTCATGGTGCCGTTGACGGTCAGCAGCCCCGCAGCCTGCGCCACTCCGAGGGCGAGCGCTGCCTGCATCTGCTCCGGGTCGAGACCCAGCACGCGGCCGGCCGCCACGGCGGCCCCGATGTGTCCGCCCGTACCGGTCGGGTGCCAGCCTCGGACGAGGTGCTCAGGGCAGACACCGTCCGCGACACGCAAGCCGACCTCGACGCCGGCGAGGATGCCGGACATCGTCTCCGCACCGCTGGCGCCCGCGTGCTCGGCAGCCACCAACGCGGCCGGGACGATCGGTGCTCCGGGATGCACGACGGTCGGGAGGTGGGTGTCGTCGTAGTCGTCGACGTGGGCGGCCATGGCGTTGACCAGCGGTGCGACGAAGGACCCGGCCCGCTCCTCACGCCCGAACAGCGACCACCGCGCCGGCGTCCCGAGGCGACGGTGCCGGTCGAGGGTCAGTTCCACCGAGGGGCGCCGGGCAGCGGCGGTCGCGAGCGCGACGACGTTGAGCGTCGTGCGCACCGCCGCGTGGCGCGCGGGGCCCGGCGCGGACGCGAAGGACAGACCCGCGGCGAACTGCGCCAGGGTCTGGCTGAGGTCATCGGTGCCCTTCATGCGGCGCCCTCCAGCCTCGTGCCGGTTTCGATCAGGGCGCGGACCGAGGTCGCCGCCCCGAGCTCGCCCACGGCGTCGATCAACACCTCAGCACCGCCCGCTGGTAGTACCGGATCCACGAGGCGGGCGAACTGTCTACGCCCGTCGGCGTCGGCGGGAGGGACGCCCTCCAGCAGGAGCCACCGGTCTCCGAGGTCCTCCAGCACCGACGCTGGATGCCCACGCTCCGGTGCGATCACCGCGAAGAAGCCGCGGACGTGCTCCAGCACCGTGGTCGCGCCGGTGAGACCGTCCTGTGCCAGGAGGGCGGCGTGCACGCCGTTCGCCGCCCCCTTCCCCACGAGGTACGGCTCGATCATCGTGCCGTCCGCTTCCCGGTGACCGAGGAGCTGGGCGGCAGCGATCCCCATGGCGGTCCGCATCCGATCGTCATCGAGATCGAGCAGTAGGGCGGCCGTCACGGCGCATCCGACCGGAGCACAGACGGCCGCGTCGTTCCAGGGATGACCCTCGTCGGCCTTCAGGCCGCGAGCCAGTCGTGCCTGTACCTCACGACCGAGCGCGAAGGCGCGGAGGACCTCCGCTCCCGATGCGTCCAGGACGTACCCGAGGCCCAACGCTGCCGCCATGGAGGTTGGCGCCCAAGCGGCCTGCATCGGCGGATCCGCCTGCCCTCCGGCGTAGGCCGCGGCACCGTTCGCCACCGTGGCACCGAGCAGGTCGAGCCGCTCGCGACGACCGAGGACCGGGACCTCGGCGTGCCCGCCGTGGTCGCTCCAGACCGCGACGGCCCGTCCGACAGCCGGATGGGCGCTCGCACCGATCGCGCCCGCGATGGCCATCAGGAGGCTGTCCCGGGCCGCGCGATCGACCTCGTCGGGCAGCTCGGCCTCCGCGAGCCCACGGACCCCAGCGGCGAACTCAGCGGTCACGGCACCAGACGACATGCGGGATCCTGTTTCGCAATCTAGAACAGCTGTCCCGTAGCCTAGTCGGACGATCAGGTGCGGAGTCAACCCGCTGCACGGCCAGCTCGGCCGAGGAGGAGAACACGATGCCTGTTGGTCGCGCCGATGGAAGCCCAAACGCTCGGCAGCCCTGGGACGCGGCGGCCACCACCCCCATGCTTCGCGACGAGCATCGCAGGCGTTCGGGGACCGCGATGGTCGGGCCGCAGCGCTTCGGTTCCGTGGCCGCGACGTGAGGTCCGGACCGCCGCCCACGGGGGACGACACCACGTCCTCGGCACGAGTGATTGGGTCCGCCGTGACCGTCAACGGCTTGGGGCTGTTCCCGGTGTGGCTGCTCGGCGCCATGGCCGCGGACGTGCAGACCGACCTGGCGTTCGGACCAGCGGCCCTGGGCGCCGCCGTCGCGGCGTTCCAGGCCATCTCGGCGCTCATCTCCATCCCCGCCGGGATGTTCGCCCAGCGCTACGGGTTCCGTTTGGGGTCGCTCGCAACGATGGCCATGTTCGTCGTCGCGGCGGGGGCATCGCACTGTTCACCAGCAACTGGGCGCACCTCGTGGTCTGGTTGGTCTTCGCGTCGATCGCGAGCGGCCTGTCGGGGCCATCCACGAACCTGGGACTGGCACAGTTCGTCAGCCCGACCCGGCAAGGGATCGCCTTCGGGATCAAGCAGGCGTCCTCCCCCGCGGCCACGATGCTCGCCGGCTTGGCCGTACCGGCGATCGCGCTCACCCTCGGCTGGCGCTGGGCGTTCGGTCTGAGCGCCCTCGCAGCCCTCCCCTTGGCCCTCACCATCCCGCGCGTGCGCCACCGGCGCCCGGCCCGCCGCGCGCCGCTCGCCCCCCTAGGCAATTGCTCAGCCCGCTGGCCCTGGTCGCCGCGGGAGGCGGGCTCGGGACCGCGGCGACCAGTGCGATGTCCGCGTTCCTGGTCGTCTCCGCGATCGCCAGCGGGATGTCCCGGCCGCACCAGCGACCGCGACCGGGATCACGAGGACCGGCAAGTACCTTGGCGGCGTCGTGGGACCGCTCGCCTTCGGCCTGACGGTCGAAGCCGTTGGGTACCGACCGGCCTGGGTCGGTAGCGGTGTCGCGATGCTCGTCGCCGCCGGCATCGTGCTCGCCGGCCGCTCTCGGTTGCGCACCGCCGTCGGACGATGACAACGTCAGGCGGGACCGCTGCCCGGAATGGGGAGTGTGCGAAGAACGGAGTGACTGGCTGGCCTGGAAGACTGGGCGTCCTACCCAGGTGGCCTCGAAGTTTCCGGACAGTTCCCGGAGTATGATGACGGACTCGTTCTGAGCGACCTTCCGGGCACCAAGCGGTGGGCCCCAATCCGCAAGCAAGTGAACGTACGATTGGGGCAACATCGCGAAGTCCGGAGACCCTAACAACCAGGATTGCGGATATCGGGAACACTAGCGACGCGCAAGGAGAAGCGATGCGGACCGCATTCGTTACTAGCGCACCGAGGAACATCGGACGTGAGATTGCGCTGCAATTGGCGGATCAGGGATACGCGGTGGGTATCAACAGCCGTGACCCTGAAGCCGTGCAGGTAGTCGTCGACAAGATCCGTGCGCGCGGCGGCAAGGCGATGTCCTGCCCTGCGGACTTGGCAGATGACACGGCGCTGAGGAACGCGATTGACTCACTCGAATCAGGTTCGGCGGAGTCGATATCCTGGTGAATAATGCAGGGATCTGCGTACATGGCGCCCTGGAAGAAATCTCCGATCAGCACTGGCACGACGTTATCAACGTGGTGATCATGGGCGCTGCGCATTGCACCCGACGGGTTCTGCCGGGGATGCGAGAGCGTGGATGGGGCAGGATCGTCAACATCGCCGGGCTCTCAGCCCAGAAGGGCGCGGCAACGCGGGCACCGGTCGTTACTGCGAAAGCTGGCATCATCGGTTTCACCAAGGCGGTTGCGCTCGAAGCGGCACCGCACGGCGTGACGGTCAACGCGATCTCTCCCGGCCTGATTGACACCCAGCGACCGCCGATCCTGGGGGACTCTGGCATGGCCTCGGATCACTACCGGCATGAGGAGTCCTCGATACCGGTGGGGCGCAGGGGACGGCCGGAAGAGATCGCCGCTGCTGCCTGTATCTGTGCTCGGATGATGCCGGGTTCGTGACCGGGCAAGTACTGTCCGTCAATGGCGGGAGTTACCTGTAACCACGAGCCGCGCACCAAGTGTGAGGCGTGGCGACGGAGTTCTCACAACGCGATGATGTGCCGGCAAGGACGGTTTCGTTGACGCCAAGGCAGGATGAACGAGAAAAAGTGTCGTGTCCCATAGGCGCGAGAGAGATATGATGCATATGCAAGAACTAGCGCAAGAACTCAACGCCATGTGCGATGGAGAGCCGTTCGCAAGTCACTGGTATCTGAAAGACCTGCGTACCGGAGAAACCGCCGATCGCTTCGGCGATATCGTGGTTCCCTCAGCGAGCGTGCGCAAGATCGCGATCATGATGACCGCGTTCAAGCAGGTGCATGAGGGGAAGTTATCACTCGAGGATCCGTTCGAGATCGAGGCGAAATATCAGGGTCCTCCACAGCCGGGGGGAGGTGTTGAGCATCTCTGGCCGGGATTCACCATGCCCTTCTACAACGGCATGGTCTTGATGATTATCCTGAGCGACAACACGTGCACCACGAAGATTGTCGACATCCTCGGTCTGGACAACGTCAACGAGTTCTCGCGATCCGTCGGCATGAAAGGTACGGCTCACCGATTCGGCGCCGTTCCGTTGACCGACGACCCGTTCGAACAGCCAGTCGAAGACACCAATGCGACGACAGCCGAGGATGTCGGCCTGCTGCTCGAACTGATCCTGCGGGGGACCACCGACGAAGATGTCGCCGCAAGACTCGGCTCGACCACCCGATACTGCAAGATGGCACTCGACATCCTGGGCTGGCAGAAGATGATCCAAGGCCTCCCGGCGCAATTGCCACAGGAGGCAGGGGTCGCCCACAAGACCGGTACCGGGCTGCGCAATGCCAACGATGCCGGCATCATCTTCGAGAACGGCGAGCCTCGGTTCATCCTGTCCGTCTTCATCGATGGCGTGCCACGCTGGAAACGGGACGGACCAGGTGGGCAGACCGCGGCGTCGGCCCATATCGCCACACTATGCCGAACCTGCTGGGACGCTCTGGTGGCCCTACGCGATGAACGCGCGGGTGGCGGGGTCTGATTGACCGGCGCGGCCCCGGAGTCTTGGGGTGGTGGGAGTCTGCCAGTGACGGCGGTCTTGAGCATCATCCTGATGCGGTAGTGGTGGAAGTTGCGGAAGCCCCGCGCCGCACGGTCGACTTGTTCGATCTCGCCGTTGACGGCCTCGACGGGACCCGAGGATGCGCCGCCGGTGCGGAAGTAGGCCAGCACTTCGCCGCGCCAGCGGTCGATAGTGGTCGCGAGCCGGGTGACCTCAGCGATGTCGACCTCGGCGGCCCAGTCGAAGAAGCGCTCGAGCGCGATGCGGGCGGCGAAGATGTCGGGCGAGGCGTACACCGATCTGAGGAGCTCCTACCCATGTGGGTGCAGGCGACCTCCTCGTAGGGGTCTCCGGCGGCCAGTGCGACCTCGAGCCGTGCGTGGCCGGCGTCGTCGAGGGTCTCGGCCGCGACGAGCAGCAACTTGCGGATCCGGTACAGCGGGTCGTGTTTGCGGCCACGGTGACCTGTGGTCTCCTGCTGGACGCGGCGGCGGACGTCGTCGATCGCGGCGTTGTGGCGAGCTTGCTCACGTGGAAGTGGTCGAGCACCAGCGTGGCGTTGGGCAGGCCGACCTCGTCGTCGGTCAGTGCGGCCCGGTAGGGGGCGGCAGGGTCGAGCGCGGCGATGCGCACGCCGGCCCGCCAGGCCGGGCTCTGGGCGGCCAGCCAGGCGCGTAGGACCTTCTTCGAGCGTCCTTGGATGATGTCGAGCGGTCGGCCGCGGACCAGGTGCACGATCACGGTCACGTAGCGGCGACGCCGTCCGCGTCGGGCACGGTTCATCACCTTCTCGTCGACCCCGATCGCCACACAGGATGCGAGCTGCACGGTGTAGAGCTGCTGGTCGGCGAACAGCCTCGCCGCCGTGTCCTTCACGGCCCGCATGATCGTCTCCCACCCGACCCCGAACTCGCGCGCCACCGCAGCGACGGGACGGCCGAGCTCACCGACCTGCCGCGCCGCCTCGTCACGGGCACGCTCGGTCAACACCGCACGCGGCGCGATGCCCGGATGCCGCTCGCGCCAGGAACGGCCGCAGTCGCGGCAGCGCCACTCCCGCTTGTGCCAGATCAGCCGGGTCGCCTTCGGCCCGACCGGCAGATCGCGGACCTGGATCACGTGACGGCCGCCCGAGACCGCCCGCTGCCCACACGTCCGGCAGGCGTCGTAGTCGCGGACAGTCTCGACGAACACGTGCCGCTCGTCGACGAACTCGAACACCTCCAGCACCCGCAGCCCGGCGATCCCGAGCAGCGACACCGACGACGAAACAGCAGAAGAAGACGTAGCCTTGCTCACGCGTGTGGCCTCCGTACTTGGTTGCTTGGACGCTCCCAAGTCTCGCGAGGCCACACGCACGTTCACAGCATCTAGCCCGCCTCCGCTATCTCACACGGCCCCGCCTTCATCGTGAAGGGCCGCTCTGGTCTCGTAGTAACGGCTCGCAAGTTGATGAACCACGGATGGGGCAGCGGTGTCGCGATGCTCGACGCCCGCCGGCATCGTGCTGGCCGGCCGCTCCCGGTTGCGCGCCGACGTCGGACCACGACCACGTCCGGCGGGAACCGCCGCCGGGACCGCTGGGTCAGAGACGCACGCCGCCGTTGATACCGATCGTCTGACCGGTGATGAAGCCGGCGTCGTCCGAGCACAGGTGGGAGCACAGGGCGGCCACCTCCCCGGCGCGCCCCAGACGGCCGATGGGGATCCTGGCCGCCTGCGCTTCGTAGTCCGCCATGGCCGTCGCCGCCTGGTCCTCCGGGGTGTCGCGCTCCGTGTCGATGAGCCCCGGCGAGACCGCGTTGCACGTGATCCCGTGAGCGGCGAACTCCATCGCGATCGACCTCGTGAGGCCGATGATCCCGCTCTTGGCGGTGGCGACGGCGATGCGATGGACACCTCCCGCCTGGCCCGAGACACCCGCCAGGTTGACGATCCGACCCCACCCTCGGTCACGCATCAGCGGCAGCACCGCCTGAGCGCAGTGGAAGGCGCCGTCGATCGTCACACCGAGGGTCCTGCGCCAGTCCTCGACGCTCGTCTCCTCGAACGGGGCGTGGTAGCGCATGACCGCGTTGTTGACGAGGATGTCGACTGGCCCGAGGTCGTCGGCGACCGCCGGGACCATCGCTCGGACCGCGGCGCCGTCCGCGATGTTACAGGCGTAGCCGATGGCGTTGCCGCCCTCCGACCGGATCTCCCGTGCGACCGCGTCAGCCGCATCCTGATCCCGGCCGTTGACGACGACCGCTGCTCCGTCAGCGGCGAGCCGGGATGCGATGGCCCTGCCGATGTTGCGGGTCGAGCCGGTCACGAGGGCGACGTGCATGGATCCAACTCCTGGGTCTCGAGCTCTCCCCCGCCGCGTCGGCTCCGCGGACAGCGACGTGGGGCGTCCGCAGCCATCACATGTACCTACCACCGTTGACGCTCAGCACCTGGCCCGTCACGAAGCCAGCTTCCTCCGAGATGAGGTACTCGCACGCGGCCGCCACCTCGCCGATGCGCCCACGCCGTCCGACCGGGATGCGCGACGCTTCCTCGTCGTACAGGTGCTCCGCCAGGGCACGGTCACCCATGTTGTCGAGCTGATGATCGTCGCGGTTGGTCCCGATGAGCCCGGGGG
>CAZSQF010000030.1:0-17828 GCA_964608935.1 uncultured Actinomycetota bacterium
GGTGCTCGACATCCCGGTCGTCGGGATCGACCTGATCGTGCCCGACGTCGAAGCGTCCGAGTACGTCGTCATCGAGGCCAACGAGCGCCCGGGCCTGGCCAACCACGAACCACAGCCCACGGCGGAGCGGTTCATCGACCTGTTGTTCCCCGGCACCCGCGCCCTGCCGCGCGGGTGGGACCCCGAACCGGCCGCCGGCCGCGACCACGAGCCCGGCTGACCCCTTGCTGGCCCGTCAGCCGCGGAGCTGCACGGCCCCGACCGTGAGGTTGGCCAACAGGATGGTGACACCCACCATCACCACGGTGAACAGGATCGCGGTGGTCGTGGCGCGCTTGGCCTGGTCACGTCCCACGAACAGGATCCGACCGGCCGCCATTCCGGCGAGGAATCCTCCGAGGTGGCCACCGACCGAGATCTGTGGCACCAGGAACGTGATGACGAGGTTGAGCAGCGCGAGGCTGCCGATGTCGGTCCGCCACGGGTTCACCCCGCGCTCCCGCAGACCCGCCATCGCCGCCCCGATCAGCCCGAACACGGCTCCGGAGGCGCCGACGGTGAGGCTCAGCGGGTGGGTGGTCAGGATCCCGCCGACGACCGGGATCCCCGCCAGCGGCGTGACCGCCCACAGCCACGCGAGCAGCACGACGCCGAGGCTGCCGCCCGCCAGGCCGGCCGCGTAGAGGGCGCCGAACCGCCCGTGACCGAGCACCGGTTCGAGCATCTCGCCCAACCGCCACAGCAGGATCCCGTTGAACGCGATGTGCATCAGGTTGGCGTGCAGGAACGCGCTCGTGACGAGCAGCCACCAGTCGCCCAGACCGACGAGCAGCGGCCGGAGCGCGAACTGGTTGAGGATCTCGCGGCCCCCGAAGTTCGTCACGAGGAAGATGACCACGATCACCCCGACGAGCGCCTTGGTCACCTCGGCGCCGGGCATCAGGTCCTGGAGGCGGCGAACCGGCTGGCCGCCCTCGGCACACTCGGGGCACTGGTAGCCGACCGGCGCCTCGATCGCGTCGTCGGCACAGATGTGCCGCTCGCAGCGCGAGCAGCGCAGCAGCGCCGGTCGGTCCGGATGCCGGTAGCAGGACGGCGTCTCGGGGGGAGCGTCGTGCTCGCGGCTCACGTGACCTCGCGGCTCGTCAACGGGATGGGACGGTACCGGTGCGAGGTCGCGGGTGGCCGCACACCACCGGGAAGACGGCGACGACGGAGGGTGTCCGGGCGGACACCTCGGTACGGCCGGCCCCGACACCGGGCAGGGCAAGCCTCGTAGGCTCGGCCGCGTCGTCCGAGGAGGCAGCGGTGGCCACACCCTCGACCCTGGCGCAGCTGCGTGACACCGGCTACCGCGATCGCAGCGTCAAGGACGAGATCCGGGCCAACCTCGTGGCACGGCTGCGGTCGGGCCAGCCGCTGACCACCGGCGTCATCGGGTACGACGACTCGGTGCTTCCGGCACTCGAGCGGGCGCTCCTCGCCGGCCAGGACATCATCCTGCTCGGCGAGCGGGGCCAGGCCAAGACCCGGCTCGTGCGTCTGCTGGTGGAGCTGCTCGACGACCAGCTGCCGGTGATCGCAGGGTGCGAGATCAACTGCAGCCCGATGCAGCCGACCTGCGCCGACTGCCGGGACCGTGTCGCCGATCACGGCGACGAGCTGGCCGTCGCCTGGATCGACCGGGATCGCCGTCTCGCGGAGAAGCTGTCCACGCCCGACACCTCGGTGGCCGACCTCATCGGCGACGTGGACCCCATCAAGGTGGCCGAAGGTCGCACGCTCGGCGACGAACGGACCATCCACTGGGGCCTCGTGCCACGCCACCACCGCGGCATCGTGTCGATCAACGAGCTGCCCGACCTGCCGGAACGGATCCAGGTGGCGTTGCTCAACGTCCTCGAGGAACGGGACGTGCAGATCCGCGGCTACTCGATCCGCCTGCCGCTCGACCTGTTGCTCGTGGCGACCGCCAACCCCGACGACTACACCAACCGGGGCCGGATCATCTCCCCGCTCAAGGACCGGTTCGGGGCGCAGGTGCGGACCCACTACCCGGCCACCGTCGACGACGAGGTCGCGATCGTCCACGCCGAGGCCGCGCCGCCACCGCCGGTGGTCGAGGTGCACGTGCCCCGATTCCTCGATGACGTGCTGGCCGAGATGGTGCGCACCCTGCGGGCCAGCCCCGAGATCAACCAGCGGTCGGGCGTGTCGGTCCGGTTCACGATCGGAGCGCACGAGGTGCTCGTGGCCAGCGCCGTGCGCCGGGCCGCGAGAACCGGCGCCCCGGTCGCCGTGCCCCGCATCGTCGACCTGCGCGCGGTCGTACCCGCCAGCCTCGGCCGCATCGAGTTCGATCTGCTCGAGGAGGGCCGCGAGCTCGACATCGTCGAGCACGCCCTCGGCCGGGCCGTGCTGGCGGTGTGGCGGCGCCACCTCGGCGGGGAGGATCTGGCCGACCTGGTGGCACGCTTCGAGGACGACGGCCTCGCCGTCGACACGGGTGATCTGGTCGCGGGCGCCGACGTCCTGGCCGCATTCGGCGAGCGGATCGACGGGCTCAGCCGATGGATGGCGCGGCTCGGCGTGGAGGACGGCGCGCTGGTCCCGCGGGAGGACCCGGAGGTCGCGGCGAGCGTCGTGGAGTTCGTGCTCGAGGGGCTCCACCTCGGTCGCCGCCTCAACCGCCAGGTGCTCGATCCGGTCGGGACCGAGGCCGCCACGCTGCGGTACGGCGGCTGACGATGCGCCTCCGGTACGCCCGTTGGGACGGTCGGCAGGACCCGCTCGGCGACCGGGTCGACGTCGGGCAGGTGCTGGACGAGGTCGGCGACGAGCTGCTCATGGGCAGCGGGGGGCGGATGGCGGTCGACGTGCTCCGGCATCGTGGGCTGGCGGGGCGACGCGGCCTCGACGACCTTCGCCGGGAGGTCGCACGCCGGCGTGACGACCTCGAGGACCGGCTCGACGTCGACGGACCGCTGGCGGACCTGGCCCGTGAGCTGGACGACATCGTCGCGCTCGAGCGTGCCGCTCTGGCCACCCGCGGCGACGAGGACGCACGCCTGGCCGAGCTCGAGCTCGACACGCTGCCCCGCGACCCGGCGGGACGCCTGCGCGCCCTGTCCGGGCGTGACTTCGCCTCGGACGAGGCGGCACGACGGCTCGAGGCGCTGCGGGACCGGCTCTGCAAGGACCTGCTCGACGCGCACCTGGAGGCCATCACCGGGGCCCTCGAAGCGGTGACGCCCGAGGACGTGCGACGCATCGCCGCGATGCTGGCCGACCTGAACCGGCTCCTCGAGGCGCGGATCGCCAACGAGGGGGAGCCCCCGCCGGACGAGCCGGAGCGTTTCGCCGAGTTCAAGGCGCACCACCGCGAGCTGCTGCCCGGGGACCCCGCCGACCTGGACGAGCTCCTGGCGATGATGGTCCAGCGCGCGACGGCGGCCCAACGCTTCCTCGATGCGCTCTCCCCGGCGCAGCAGGCACAGCTGCACGACCTCGCCCGCCAGGCCTTCGACGACCTCGACCTCGAGTTCCAGCTCGACCAGCTCAGCGGCAACCTGGCCGCGGCCTACCCGCAGGGTGCGTCCGTCGACCCGAGCGCGCGGGAGCACCCCGGGACCGATGCCGCGGCCGGGCCGATCAGCGCCATGGTCGATGCGTACGAGCGGGTCGCCGAGCTCGAGGACCTCGACGCCCAGCTCGGCGCCGGCTACGAGGGTGCGACCCTGGAGGACGTCGACCAGGACGCGCTCCGACGACATCTCGGGGAGGACGCCGTGCGCGACCTCGACGACCTCCGCTCCATCGAGCACGAGCTCGAGGCCTCCGGAGCGATGCGGGTCGAGGGCGGGGAGCTACAGCTCACCCCGCGTGGGGCCAGACTGCTGGGGGAACGGGCCCTGGCGCGGCTGATGGCGCGCGTGCCGCGCCGGCCGGCTGCGCCCGCTACGGGGGCCGACCCCGAGTCCACCGGCCAGACCCGCCCCTGGGGATTCGGGGACCGCGAACCCCTGGCCGTGCGGGAGACGGTGCACAACGCGCTGCTGCGCGAGCTCGGCGATGGTCGGCGCCCCACCCGCGGGGTCCGGCTGCACCCTGACGACCTCGTGGTGGAGGAGCAGGAGGTGCGGCCGCGCACCGCCACCGCACTGCTGCTCGACCTGTCGTTCTCGATGCCCCTCCAGGGACACTTCGTCCCGGCCAAGCGGATGGCCCTGGCACTGCATGCCCTCATTGACGGGCGCCACCGCCAGGACTCCCTGCATCTGATCGGCTTCAGCGACTACGCCCGCCGCATGCAGCCGACCGATCTGGCCGCCGTCGGCTTCGAACGGGTCTACGGCACCAACATGCACCACGCGTTCCTGCTGGCCCGACGCGTGCTGGCGGACGACCCCCGGACCGTCAAGCGCGTGGTGATGGTCACCGATGGCGAGCCCACTGCGCACCTGGTGGAGGGCCGGTCGGTGTTCCACTGGCCGCCGGTGCCCGAGACCCTCGAGGCCACGTTGCGTGAGGCCATGCGCCTCGCACGGGCGGGCATCGAGCTCGACGTGTTCCTGCTCGAGGACGCACCGGGGCTGGTCGCGTTCGCCGAGCGGCTGGCCGACCTCACCGGCGGCGAGGTCGTCCGCATGGACGCCGACGAGGTCGGCCGCAGGGTCGTCTCCGGCTACGAGCGCGGTCGACGGGTCAGCGTGTAGCGTTCCCGCCATGAATGTGAAGAAGCTGGACATCGACGTCCCCTGGATGGAAGAGGTGCTCCTCGAGCTCCTCCGCATCCCGAGCCCGACCGGCCGCACCGACGTGATCATGCAGCACGTCGGGGAGCGACTCGAGGAGATCGGCCTGCCGTTCGAGCTGACCCGCCGAGGCGCCATGATCGGCAACCTCGACGACGGCAAGGACGGGACGCTCGAGCGTGCCCTCATCGTGCACACCGACACGATCGGCTGCATGGTCGAGCGCATCAAGCCCGACGGGCGGCTCGGGATCGTCCCGATCGGCACGCACAGCGCTCGCTTCTCCGAGGGCCAGCGCGTGACCGTGTTCACCGACGATCCCGAGCGACCCTTCACGGGCACGATCCTGCCGAACAAGGCCAGCGGCCAC
Organism: uncultured Actinomycetota bacterium; assembly: GCA_964608935.1. GTDB lineage: Bacteria > Actinomycetota > Nitriliruptoria > Nitriliruptorales > Nitriliruptoraceae > CAZSQF01. The sequence continues at coordinate 5,125 of CAZSQF010000030.1, forward strand.
GCCTACGGCAACGAGATCGACACCCAGCCCGTCGGCTGGAACCACGTCGAGGTGCGGCTCAACGAACGGGTGCGATCGGCCGAGGAGGTCGACGCCCTCGGCATCCGCGTCGGCGACTTCGTCGCGCAGCAGGCACTGCCGGTGATCACCCCGTCGGGCTATGTCACCTCGCGTCACCTCGACGACAAGGCCGGTGTCGCGGCCGCGCTGGCCGCCTTCAAGGCCGTCATCGAGGAAGGACGTCGGCTCGACGTCGGCGCGCACCTGCTCATCACGATCGCGGAGGAGGTCGGCCACGGCGCGTCGAGCGGCATCCAGCACGATGTCGCCGAGATGGTGTCGGTTGACTCGGCGGTCGTGGCACCCAACCAGCACTCCACCGAGACCGGGGTCACGGTGGCCATGCAGGACATGCACGGTCCGTTCGACTACCACCTCACGCGCCGGCTGTGCGAGCTCGGCGAGGCACACGGCCTCGAGGTCAACCGCGACGTGTTCCGCTACTACCGGTCCGACGTCGCGGCGGCGCTCGAGGCGGGCGCCGAGACCCGTGCGGCCCTGATCGGCTTCGGTGTCGACGCCACCCACGGCCACGAACGCACCCACCGCGATTCGATCGTGGCCACCGCCGAGCTCGTGGCGCTCTACCTCCAGACCGACCTCACCCTGGGGACCTGGGACGCGGCGCCGACGGGACCGCTCGAGCGGTTCCCGTCCACGGCGGTCCAACCGATCCGCCGCGAGCCCGAGTTCCACCCGGAGGATGACGAGCTGCTCGAGGCGGAGCCCTTCCCCGAGGACGAGGATCCGCGCCGCCCGCGCGAGCGGGATTGAGGTGCTGCGCGTCGCGCTCATGATCGAAGGCCAGGAGGGTGTCACCTGGGACGACTGGGTCGCGCTCGCCCGCTCCTGCGATCGTGGCGGCTTCGATGCCCTGTTCCGCTCGGACCACTACAACGGCCTCATGGGCGACGAGACCCGGGACGCCACCGACGCCTGGGCGACCCTCAGTGCCCTGGCCGCCGTCACCGAGCGGGTCCGGCTCGGCACGCTCGTGTCGCCGGCGACCTTCCGTCACCCGTCCGTGCTCGCCAAGATGGTTGCGACCGCCGATCATGTGTCGGGCGGGCGGGTCGAGCTCGGGCTCGGCGCCGGCTGGAACGAACGCGAGCACGCCGCGTACGGGTTCGCCTTTCCCCCGGTCGGGGTGCGGTTCGAGATGCTCGAGGAGCAGGCCGAGATCGTGCACCGGTCCTGGACCGAGGACACGGTGACCTTCGCCGGCGCCCACTACCGGCTCGACGCCGTCCACCCGGTGCCGAAGCCGCTCCAGTCGCGCCCCACGTTGCTGATCGGCGGCGTGGCGAAACCACGCAGCGCGCTGCTCGCGGCCCGGTTCGCCGACGAATACAACACGCTGGGCGCTCCCGACGACGAGCTCGAGGCCCGGCGCGACCGTCTGGCCGCCGCCTGCGAGGACGTGGGGCGTGACCCCGGCAGCCTGCGGCTGTCGATGATGACGGGCTGCATCGTCGCAACCAGTCGTGACGAGCTGCGACGTCGCGCTGCCGCGGTGCTCGAACGCATCGGCCAGGACGGTGACCCGCAGGCGTTCCTCGACGCGCGGTCCGACCGCTGGGTCGTCGGCACCGTCGAGGAGGTCCGCGACCGGCTCGGCCGGCTCGCCGGGCTCGGCCTCGACCGCATCATGCTCCAGCATCTCGCGCACCGTGACCTCGAGATGGTCGAGCTCGTCGGCCAGGAGTTCGCGTCTGGATGAGCGGCCACCGGCCGACGAGGATGCTCGGCCATGTCACACCCGGCCCGTACGGTGGGCCTCCACCGTTCCGGAGGTGTGCGTGGAACCGGCCAGTGTCGCCCTCGTCGTGCTCGTGGCGGCGGTCGTGGGCCTTGCCGTCGCCCTGTGGCTCGTCCGCCAGCAGCGCGCCACGGCGCAGGGGATGCTCACCGCGCTGGGGGACCAGCTCGAGGCGCAGCAGCGCCGCGCTGCCGACGAGGCCGCCGAGCGCCACCAACGCGACCTGCACCACGCCATGGAGACCCTGCTCACCGTGGCGGGGGAGCGGTTCGACACCCAGAGCCAGCAGGGCGTGGGAGAGCTCGACCGGCGCAAGGAGCTGATCGACGCCGAGCTCAAGCGTGTCGGCACCACGCTCGGCGAAGTCACCACCCTCGTCCAGCGTCTCGAACGCGAACGCGCCGACCAGCTCGGCCGGGTCACCGAACAGCTCCAGGGCGTGACCCGCGTGCACGGCGAGCTCCACCGCACGACCTCGGCGCTCCACGAGGCCCTGACCTCGTCCCAGGCACGCGGTCAATGGGGCGAGCGCATGGCCGAGGACGTGCTCACGGCTGCCGGGTTCAAGGCGGGGGTCAACTACGTGACACAACGCACCCTGCCGGACGGGTCGCGGCCCGACATCACGTTCCTGCTGCCGGGCGAGGTCGAACTGCACATGGACGTGAAGTTCCCCCTGGCCAACTACCTCGCGATGCTCGAGGCGACGGGCGCCGCCGACCGCGATGGCGCGCTGAAGTCGTTCCTGCGGGACGTCCGGGCCCGCGTCAAGGACCTCGCCGGGCGCAGCTACGTCGATCCCGCCAACGGCACGCTCGACTGCGTGCTGTTGTTCATCCCGAACGAGCAGGTGTACGGCTTCGTCCAGGAGCACGATCCCGCGCTGCTCGACGACGCCCTCGAACAGCAGGTCGTGCTGTGCTCGCCCTCGACCCTGTTCGCCGTGCTCGCCGTGATCCGACAGTCGGTGGACTCCGTCGCGCTGCAACACACCTCCGACGAGATCCTCGGGCTGCTGTCCGGCTTCACGGCGCAGTGGGGCAAGTACGTCGAGGAGGTCGAGCGGCTCGGCAAGCAGCTCGACACGGCGCGCCGCACCTACGACGGCCTGGCCGGGACCCGGCGTCGGCAGCTCGAGCGCCAGCTCGAACAGGTGCAGGAGGTTCGCGACCGGCGCGGGGTGTCCCCGGTCGTGGTCGACGACGATCGTCCCCGGCTGCTGCGGCTGACCGACACGGGCACGGACACCGGCGACCACGGGGCTGGTGACACCGACCCGGCGGTCTCGGCCGGGTGACGACGGCACCGCGCGACCACGCCAGGGACGCCGGGGGCGACCGCGACCTGCTCGACGCCAAGGCGGCCCTGCGCGACGAGGTGTGGACCCGGCTGGAGGATGCCGGCGTCACGCGCTTCCCGGGCGCCCGCCACCGCATCAGCAACTTCGTCGGCGCCGAAGCGGCCGCGGAGCGGTTGCGTGACACCGACGCGTGGCGCGAGGCCCGGACCGTCAAGGCCAACCCCGACAGCCCCCAGTGGCCGGTCCGCCAACGCGCCCTCGAGGACGGCAAGCTGGTGTACATGGCGGTGCCGCGCCTGGCCGAGCCCGACCCGTTCTTCCTCCTCGACCCCGACCACCTTCCCGACACCCCGCGCCGCGCATCGTCGATCAAGGGGGCGACGGCCAGCGGTCGCACCGTGGCGGTCGAAGACCTCGATCCGGTGGACCTGGTGGTCACCGGCTGTGTCGCGGTCGGCGAGGACGGTGCGCGCCTGGGCAAGGGAGGTGGCTTCAGCGACCTCGAGTTCGCGGTCGCCTCCGAGGCCGGACTGATCGGTCCCGGGACCGTGGTTGTCACCACCGTGCACGAGCTCCAGGTGATGCCCGCCGGGTCGATCCCGCGTGCCGACCACGACGTGGAGGTGGATCTGATCGTCACCCCCGAACGGGTCCTCGGCGTTGGCCGCGACCGTCCCCGCGCACGCGGACGGCTCCGGTGGGACGAGCTGACCGCCGAGAAGGTCGCCGCGATCCCGCTGCTGGAGCGGCTCGCGCCCGACGATGGCGGAGGAGGCGGCACCCGCGGGGTACGGTGGACCCGACGGGACGGGTAGGAGGGTCAGGCGTGTCCGACATCCCCGAGGCGCTCAGCTACGACGACGTGCTGCTCGCGCCCCAGGCGTCGGCGGTGCTGCCACGCGACGTCGACATCAGCACCCGGCTGCACGCCGACATCCAGCTGTCCCTGCCGCTGCTGTCCGCAGCGATGGACAAGGTCACCGAGGCGGCGATGGCCGTGGCGCTGGCGCGCCAGGGCGGCCTCGGCGTGGTCCACAAGAACGCGACGGCCGAGGCCCAGGCCGCGATGGTCGAGTCGGTCAAGCGGTCCGAGTCGGGCTTCATCGTCGACCCGGTCACCCTGCGGCCCGACGAGCCGGTGGAGACGGCGTTCGAGCTGATGGCCCGCTACCGGGTGTCGGGGTTCCCGGTCGTGGACGGGGACGGGCGGTTGGTCGGGATCATCACCAACCGTGACCTGCGCCTCGGCGCGGAGCACGGCCGCCCCGTGTCCGACTTCATGACCGACACCGGGCTCGTGACGGCCCCGCCCGGCACGACGCTCGAACAGGCCCGCGACCTGATGCAAGACCACCGGGTCGAGAAGCTGCCGATCGTCGACGCCGCATCGGGTCGGCTCACGGGGATGTTCACCTTCAAGGACATCGAGAAGGTGCGCAAGTATCCCAACGCGGCCAAGGACGCCCGTGGACGGCTGCTGTGCGCCGCCGCTGTCGGGGTCGGCCCGGATGGCGAGGAGCGGGCCGAGATGCTGGTCCGGGCGGGCGTCGACCTGCTCGCGGTGGACTCGGCCCACGGGCACTCGGCCGGCATCCTCGAGTTCGCGGCCAAGCTCAAGGACCGACACCCCGACGTCGTGCTCATGGTCGGCAACGTCGCGACCGGTGACGCCGTGCGCGCCTGCGCCGACCACGGCGCCGACATCGTCAAGGTCGGTGTCGGACCCGGGTCGATCTGCACCACGCGGGTCGTGACCGGCGTCGGGATGCCGCAGTTCAGCGCCGTGCAGGAGTGCGCCCGGGTGGCAGCCGACATCGGCGTGGCGACCGTCGCCGACGGCGGTGTGCGCTACTCCGGCGACGTCGTCAAGGCGCTGGCAGCGGGCGCGACCGCGATCATGGTCGGCAACCTGCTCGCGGGCACGGACGAGTCCCCGGGGGAGCTGGTCCTAGTCGGCGGCCGTCGCTACAAGGAGTACCGCGGCATGGGCTCCGTGGACGCGATGCGGGCCGGATCGGCCGACCGCTACTTCCAGGACGACCGGCTCGCCGGCAGCGCCGACGAGGCGCGCCAGACCTCGAAGCTGGTGCCCGAGGGCGTCTCGGGTCTGTTGCCCTATCGGGGCACGGTGGCAGAGGTGACCGGACAGCTCGAGGGCGGCTTGCGGTCGGGGATGGGCTATCTCGGCTCGCCGACGCTCGTGGCGCTGGCCGAACGTGCGCGCTTCGTGCGACAGACCGCGGCGGGGGCACGCGAGTCGCACGTCCACGACCTCGACGTCGTGCACGAGGCCCCGAACTACCAGGTCCCCGGCAAGGGCTGATCACCGGCCCGCCACGCCACCGCGGCATCCAGGGCCGTCGCGACGCCATGGGCGTCGACGTCGGGGACGATCAGGTGCGCCGCCGCACGGACGGCGGCAGGAGCCTGGCCCATGGCGATGGCGGTGCCCGCCACGGCGAGCATGGACAGGTCGTTCGTGGCGTCCCCGACCGCCACGGTGTGCCCGAGCGACACGCCCAGATGCTCGGCGGCGCGTCGCAGGGCGCGTCCCTTGTCCGCATCGGGGTGCGTGACGTTGACGTAGGCCAGCTGCGGGGTGCGAGGGGACCCGGCCGTCCCGGGCTGGACACCCAGCGCTCGGACGGCGGCTTCGAGATCGTCGACGGCCGTGAGGTCGAACAGCGCGAAGGTTGCCTTGAGCACCGCCGCCCCGCCCATGTCCTCGGCGCGGGAGACCGTCCCGGCCGGCGCGTGGCCGAGGATGTCCCAGTGGGCGCGGGCCCGCTCGTCCCACCGCGACACGAGGTAGTCCGCCTCGGTGTAGATCTCGACGTAGGTGTCGTCGCGACCCGCCGCGATCGCCAGCAGCCCGTCGACCTGCGCGGGCGTGAGCGTCCACGCGGCGATGGTGGTGCCGTCGGCACGGACCTCGGCGCCGTTGTGCAGGACGTGCGGGCCCCGAGCCCGCAGCTGCTGCCACAGCGGCTCGACCGCGCGACGCATGCGGCCGGTCGCGAAGCCAACCCGGATGCCTGACTGCTGCGCCCGTGCCACCGCGGTGACGACCTCGTCGCTCGCGGTCGCGCTCGGACCGATCAAGGTCCCGTCGACGTCGCACACCACGTAGGCGGGCGGCTCGGGACGCCAGTCCGCGAACCGCCCTCCCGGCTCGATCCCGGGCGGCAACGGCCGAGCCGGCTCTGTCACCCCAGCGCCTTGACCTGCCCGAACCGCTCCTCGTAGTTGGACAGGTTGGTGTTGAGCGCGTTCAGGACGCGGCCGACCATCGTCGGTGCGATGCGGACCCGGCTGACGACCTCGGCGTTGAGCTTGCCCTGCTCGCCGGACGGGAGCAGCTGGCAGAAGTCGAGCGTGAACTCGTGGGGGGAGTGGGACACCACGAGGAAGTTGGCGTAGTCACCGTACTTCGCGTCGTCGGGCACGACGACCTGCACCTGCTGCTTCGACGGGCTCTGATCGGGTTGCGGGTTGGGCTGGTCGCTCACGTGACGCCTTTCGAACCGACCGGAAGGGACCCCTGCGGCAGGCTACCGGCCGGCCTCGCCGGCCCGAACGTCTCCGAGGGCCCGGGCGCGTAGGCTCGCACCCCTGGCCGTCCTTCGCCCGCCGGCCACGACCAGGAGTCCCGGAGCATGACGCTCGGTCCGATCACCGACGCCGTTGCGGACGCGACGACGCAGGCCATGTCGTTGATCGATCGTGTCTGGCAGCGCGACCACACCGTCTGGCAGCCGGATCCGACCGAGGTCGCCGACCGGCTCGGCTGGCTGGATGCGCCCGACCGGGCCGAAGCCGTCCGCGACGAGCTCGCCCGACTCGCAGGCGACGTGGTCGCGGACGGCGTGACCGACGTGCTGCTCGTCGGCATGGGCGGGTCCTCGCTGTACCCGGAGGTGCTGGCGAGCACCTTCGGCGCCGCGCCCGGACGTCCGCGGTTCCGGGTGCTGGACTCGACGGACCCGGCCGCCATCCTGGCGGCCGAACGCGAGCTGCCGTGGCAGGCCACCCTGCTCGTCCCGGCGTCCAAGTCGGGCACGACCCTCGAGATGAGCGCACACCTGGCCCGCTACCACGCGCGCCTCGTTGACGTCCACGGGCCCGCCGCTTCGCGCTTCGTGGTGCCGATCACCGATCCCGGCAGCCCCCTCGACGCCAGAGCGGCGGACGAGGGGTTCCGGGCCGTCGCGTACGGCGACCCCGACGTCGGCGGACGCTTCTCGGCGTTGACGGCCTTCGGGCTGCTGCCTGCCGCGCTGCTCGGCATCGACCTGACCGACCACCTCGCCCCGGCTCGGGAACAGCTCGCTGCTGCCGCCTCCACCGACCCGGCGACCAACGCGCCGGCGGTGCTCGGCGCGACGCTGGCCGCCGCTGCCAGCACCGGCCACGACAAGCTCACGCTGCTGCTGCCGCGGGAGGTCGCCGCGTTCGGCGGATGGATCGAGCAGCTGATCGCCGAATCGACGGGCAAGGGTGGGGCCGGCATCCTGCCTGTCCTCGACGAGCCAGCCGACCCCGCCCGGTTCGGTCGGGACCGCATCGTGGTGGCGCAGGGCGAGCACCCCGGCCTCGACGCTTGCGCCGACGCCGGGCACCCGGTGGTGTCGCTGCCGTGGACCGGCCGGGAGCAGCTGGCCGGCGAGGTCGTGCGCTGGGAGGTGGCCACCGCGATCGCCGGTGCTCTGCTGGGAATCAACCCCTTCGACCAGCCCGACGTCGCGGCGGCCAAGCACGCCACCGAGTCGGTCCTCGCATCGGGGGAGGACCTGCCGCCGACCGAGGATCCGGGGGCCACCCTGGCACGACTCCAGGACGGGGGCTACCTCGCCATCCTGGCCTTCGTCACGCCGGGTGGCGACGACGAACGTCGGGTCCGGGGGGCCGCCGACCGGTTGCGCGAGCGATGGTCCGCGCCGGTCACGGTGGGCATCGGACCGCGCTATCTCCACTCCACCGGCCAGCTGCACAAGGGCGGGCCCGACAGCGGAGTGTTCCTCGTCGTGGTCGGCGACGACGCCGAGGACGCCGAGGTGCCCGGCCACCCCTACACGTTCTCGCGGCTCAAGCGCGCCCAGGCTGCGGGTGATCTCGCGGCGCTCCGGGCGGTCGGGCGCGCCGTCGCGCACGTCTCGGTGGCTGCACTCGACGGGTTGTGAACGGGGCGGCAGGCCGCCGGTGGGCGGGGAGGGTCTCGAACCCCCGGCCTCCTCGGTGTAAACGAGGCGCTCTCGCCGCTGAGCTACCCGCCCGGGCGCGCAGAGGCTACCTCGGCCTACGCTGCGCACCGTCCGCGATCCAGGGGCAGGCACCGACGTGGGTGAGCAGCGGGACGAAGCACACGACACGGTCGGGGACTGGGTGGAGCTGGTCCACGGCCTGTACCCGCCCGCCCAGGCGGCGTCGTGGGACCACGTCGGGCTCCAGGTCGGCGACCCCGGGTGGCCCGTGGCCCGGGTGCTGGTGAGCCTCGACGTCACCGGCGCGGTGATCGACGAGGCGGCGGATGGCCCACCGACGCTGGTGCTCGCCCACCACCCCCTGCTGTTCCGCCCGCTGGCATCGCTGACCCCCGCATCGGCCAGCGGCAGGACGGCCCTGGCGGCGGCCCGTCACGGCGTCGCCGTGGTCGCGGCGCACACGAACCTCGACGTGGCTCGCGACGGGACCGGCACCTCCGACCCGGTCGCCGACGTGCTCGAGCTGACTGATCGTCGGGCGTTGACCACCGAGCTCCGTGAAGGCGAGCGGCTCAAGCTCGTCACCTTCGTGCCGCCGGAGGCGGTCGACCACGTGCTGGACTCCGTCAGCGCCGCCGGCGCGGGCCGCATCGGCGACTACGAGCGGTGCTCGTTCCGCGTCAGGGGGACCGGCACGTTCCGGCCCGGCGCCGGAGCCGACCCCTACAGCGGCCGCGTGGGGGAGGACGCAGCCGAGGAGGAGTACCGGCTCGAGGTCGAGCTCCCGCGTCACCGCGTCGGCGCGGTCGTCCACGCGCTCCAGTCGGCGCACCCGTACGAGGAGGTGGCCTACGACCTCGTGCCGTTGCTCGACGGCGCCGAGGTCGGCTTCGGCGTCGTCGGTGCGATGCCCGGACCGACGCGACTCGCGGACGTCGCCGCCAGGCTCGCGCAGGACCTGCCGGCTCCGCACCTGCGCTACGCCGGCGATCCCGACCGCGAGGTCACGACCGTCGCAGCCGTCGGCGGCGCGGGAGACGCGCTCGTCCCGGCGGCCCTGGCGGCCGGCGCCCACGTCTACGTCACCGGCGACCTCCGCCACCACGTCACCCTCGACGCGCTGGAGCAGGGCCTGGCCCTCATCGACGCGGGACATCACGCCACGGAGGTCGCGGCCCTGCCGGCCTGGATCGCACGGATCGACGCGGCCGCGCACGACCGAGGCCTCCAAGCCCCGGTGATAGCGTCGGCGGTCCCGACGGTCCCGTGGAGGTGAAGGTGGCCGACCCCACACCGGAGCAGCTCGAGCTCCTGCTGCGGTTGCAGGCGACCGACAGCCGCGCCCGTCGGCTGCGCCATCAGCTCGACGACCTGCCGGAGCAACAGGAGCTCGAGGCCGCCGAGACGCGCCTGGGCGCGCTCGGGCGCGACCTCGACGCGGTGCGGGTCGCACTCGATCGAGCCAGCTCCGAACAGCGCCAGCTCGAACGCGAGACCGACGTGCTGACCGAGCGGCGGGACGCGGAGCGGGCCCGGCTCTACGACGGAACGGTGACCAACCAGCGGGAGATGCGCTCGGTCGAGGCCGAGATCGAATCGACCGAGCGCCGGATCACCGAGCACGAGGAATCGCTGCTCGAGACCCTCGAGCAGGTCGAGCAGCTCGAGGCCCGAGCCGCCGAGCTCGAAGCCGCGCAGCGCGCCGAGCGGGAACAGGTCGATCAGCTCACCGTGGCGCGTGACGACGCCGCGAAGGGGCTCGTGACCGAGCTCGTCGAGCTCGAGGCGGAACGCGAACGCCACGTCGCCGACCTGCCCGACGAGCTGGTCGGCCGCTACGACCAGGCGGTGGAACGGGCCGGCGGGGGTGCCGGTGTCGGCAAGCTCGAAGGCAACGCGTGCACCGCGTGCCGTATCGAGCTGTCGATGGCGGACGTCGGGGAGCTGCTCGACGGCCCGCCGTTGACGACCTGCCCCCAGTGCCGACGCCTCCTGGTGGTTCCTGCGTGAAGGTGTACGGGCCTGATGGACGGGTCTGGGTCATCTCGCGACGTGCCACGAAGCCCGGCCCCCTCGCGTCGCTGCGGCCGGGTGGCCGCTGGGTCGTGGAGGCCGAGACGGACAACGAGATCCGGCGCTGGGAGGCCGCGTCACGGCATGCGGCGGGGGTGCTCGTCGGGGAGGTCGCGCTGACCCTGCGCACCGGTGCCGAGGGCCCGGCAGGTGAACTGCCACCCGACGAGGATCCGTTCCGCTCCGACGCACCGCCCGCCGACGACGAGGCCGAATAGGGGTGGTCCGTCAGGCCGGCTCACCGCTGGCGGTGTCGACCCGGTCCAGCCCGCCGACCTTCGCACGCTCCTTGGCCCGGTCCGCGGCCCGGAGCACCGTCACCTCGTCCTCGCCGTCCTCGGGGAAGCGGGCGATGCCGTACGCCGCGTGCACCTCGAAGCGGTCCCCGTCGGGGAGCGAGACCTGCTCGTCGCGAAGCCGGGACACGACCTGATCGACGACCATCCGGCACCGGTCACGGTCCTCGCCCACGAGCGCGACCGCGATCTCGTCGCTGCCCAGGCGCGACGCGAGGACGTCCACGCCGGCTGCGCGGCGCAGCACGTGGGCCATCGCCCGCATCGCCTCGGTGCCCGTCGGGTGGCCGTACTGGTCGTTCAAGGCCCGCATGCCGCGGATGTCGGCGAGCAGGATCGCGAAGGGCGTGCCCGCACGGCGCAGCCGTCCGAGCTCGTCGTAGAACGCCCGGACGTTCAGCAGGCCCGTGACGGGGTCCTCGGTGACGACACGGTGCATCGCCTGGTCGCGTTGGGCCTCGACGTAGGCGCCGGCGGAGCCGGCGAGCCCGAGCAGCGGCAGGACGAGCGTGCGCGCCACCACGCCGGGAACCTCGCCCGGTCGCAGCCCGAAACCGATGTCGACCGCGGCGTGGCCGAGTGCCGCCACGATCGCGACCGTGAGCGCGAGGCGGGCGCCACCGACGACGCCGGCGATCATCGCCACCGGAGCCGCCAGCCAGGCCATGCGGGTGTCGGCGAGAGCGACGTGCAGCGCGATCGGCACGACCACGCCGGCGCTCAGCATCGCGATGGCCACCGGCGGTGGCTCCAACGCGTCCGCGATCCGACCCAGCATCGAACGGGTGCGACTAGCGAGGGTCGGGCGTCCCACGTCCCATCACTCCTTCCGAGCCGCCGGATGCCGCCGACGGACCATTGCTCAGCGCTACGAGAAATGCAACGACCTCGGCCGGGTCGCCGACCCGCCAGCTGGCCTCGCTCGCTCTGGGTTCGTCGGCGACCAGGATGGCCGCGCCACCGCGTGCGTTCGCCTCGGAGAAGGCGTCCTCGTCAGTCACATCGTCACCGACAGCGAGCGGCTGGAGCTGCGGTGTGCGGTCGGCGATCCAGGCCAACGCCGATCCCTTGTCCGCGCCACGTGGCCGCAGCTCGAGAACGGCCTTGCCCGCCAGGACCTCGAAGCCCGGCGGATCGGTCCGACACGACTCCAGGGTGGCGCGCACGGCCGGCAGCAGCAACCTCGCCGCGGACCCGGTCACGTTGCGGTGATGCACCGCCAGCGAGGCGTCCTTGACCTCGACCTCCCAGCCGTCGCCGGGATCGATCAGCTCGAGCAGCTCGGCACGGACCCGTTCGATCGTCCCTGCGACCGATTCGGGGTCCACGAGCCGGTGCGTCGTGCCGTCCGCCGCGAGGATCTCGGCCCCGTGCCCGCCGGCCCACGTCACCGGCAGGTCGGGTTGCAGTCGGTGGCGGAGGTCGTCGACGGGTCGGCCCGACACGACGGCCACCGCGGTGCGCTCCGCCAGCACCCGCAGGGCCGTGACGGCGCCGGCCACGGGGCGGGCTGCCCCCGGCTCGTGCACGATCGGGGACAGCGTGCCGTCGAAGTCGACGACCACCAGCCACTGCTCAGCCGGGGCGAGCAGCGTGGCCAGCTGTGCCGGTGACCGGCGTTTCGCCGTCACGGTCGCTCGTGGCCCTCGGCGATGTCGGCCAGTTCGTCGTCGACCCACCGGAACACGTCGGCGCCCCGCACGATCTCGGCCATGCGACGCATCCGTGCGCGTCGGTCGCTCTCCCCGAGCTCCAGGGCCGACTCCATCAGGTAGCTCAGACCCTCGACGTCGAAGGGGTTGCAGCGGATCGCGTCGTCACCGAATTCGAGCGCCGTCCCGGCGAACGCGGACAGGAGCAGCACCCCGGCGCCGTCGGTGGCCGCCTGGGTGGTCACGAACTCCTTCGCGACGAGGTTCATGCCGTCCTTCAGCGGTGTCACGCACATCACGTCCGCCAACCGGTAGTAGGCCGCCAGCTTCTCGCGTGGCACCCCGCGGTAGAGGTAGTGGACG